>CAYWYW010000025.1:0-23193 GCA_964462715.1 uncultured Oscillibacter sp. | reverse complement strand
GCTTGATAAGGCCGGCGGTGAAGCGGGTGCAGTAGATGGGCATGTTCACCTGCTTCAGCACGTAGGGGATGGCGCCCACGTGGTCCTCGTGGCCGTGGGTGATGAACAGGCCCCGGATGCGGGCGCGGTTCTTGATGAGGTACGTCACGTCGGGGATGATGCTGTCGATGCCGTACATATCGTCCCCGGGGAAGGCCATGCCGCAGTCCACCACGATGATCTCGCCGCCGAACTCATAGGCGGTCATGTTCTTGCCGATCTCGTTGAGACCGCCCAGGGGGATGATCTTCAATTTTTCTGCCATAGATATGAAAACTCCTTTTTATTTTACAGAATATGTAGGCTCCATATCTCCGGCTCTGCGGGCATGACAAGGAAGCGTGCAAAAAAGCGCACGCAAAATAGAGACGCCCGTCGTCCGTACGGCCCCGTTTCGCCGCCGGAGGTCTGGTCACGTCATGCCAGTGGAGATATGAAACTGTTGTCTATTTTTGACCGGCAGGAAAGCGTCCTCCGGAAAAATACAAGAAAAACAGCGGGAGAGCCTGGCTCTCCGGCGCCTAACCTGCTATAGTATACCACAGGAAACCGGGTTTGTATACAAAAAATTTTGCATTATGGTAAACTTGTGGAAACGCTGCGTGTTTTCCACAAAAAAACGGGGAAAATTCTGCGGGACTGGGCATTGACTTTTGCGGTGGAACTGCTATGATGTGTGCAAGATGTGCGCGTTAACAGAAAGAAGGAGTTTATGAGAGCCACCATCAAAATGATCGCGGAGAAGGCTGGGGTGTCCATCGGCACGGTGGACCGGGTGCTGCACGACCGGCCCTACGTGAAGGCGGAGGTGCGGGAACGCATCCTGCGGGTCATGGAGGAGCTGGACTACCGGCCCAACCGCATGGCCAGCGCCCTGGCCCTCAGCGGCACCCCCAGGCACCTGACAGTGATCCAGCCGGTGTGGGTGGGCTACGTGCATGAGGAGATGGCCGCCGGTGTGGCCCGTTTTCTGGAGGAGCACCGGGATTTCAACGTTTCTGTGGAGGTGCTGGAATACCCCCAGGAAGATGTACAGACCTGCCTGCGGCAGATGGACGAGGCGGTGCGCGGCGGCGCCCAGGCCATCGCCCTCTGCGCCACGGACTGTCTGGAGGTCCGGGAAAAGCTGGCGGAGCTGGCGGAACGCTCCCTTCCCGTGGTGACCTTCAACTCGGACATCCCGGCGGGCGACCGGCTGTGCTACGTGGGAGAGGACGCCCACCACGCCGGCCGCGTGGCGGGGGACATCGCCTTCAAATTCCTGCGGCCCGGGGACCATCCCCTGGTGGTCTACGCCGGCCCCTCCTACGCCGGCCACAAGGCACGGACCGAGGGCTTCCTGGAGCGGCTGGGAGAGCTGGGCTTCGACTGCGGGGCCTGCCGGGTGGCCGCCACCCACAACGACTATGACGAGACCTACGCCGCTGTGAAGCAGGCCCTGGAGCAGGACCCGGAGCTGGCCTACATCTACATGGCCAACCGCAGCGTGCCCGCCTGCGTCAAGGCCATTGAGGACTGCGGCGCCGCCGGGCGGGTGCGGGTCCTGTCCCACGACAGCAACCCCCAGGTGGGCCGGTTCCTGCGGGAGGGAAAGGTGGATTTTACCATCGACCAGGACCTGGCCTACCAGAGCTACCAGGCCCTGACGCTGCTGTTCCGCGTCCTGGCGGAGCACAAGGCGCCGGAGCAGGAGCGGTTCTGTCCCCCCAGCCCCATTCTCAGCGCGGAGCTGGTGCCAGAGACCGAATAAAGAGATTTTTCATGGGGGACCTCCCCAGGTCCCCCATTTGGCAGCACGAATGTGTGTGCGCACACAGAAAGGGGAGGAACGAATTATGAAACGAAACAACGCGGTAACGGCTTCCACCCTGGCCCTCATGGGGCTGGGCTTTGCCCTGGGCGCCTGCGAATATGTGGTAGTGGCCATCCTGCCGGACATTGCGGAGGGCCTGGGGGCTGACCTGGGAGCCGCGGGCAAGCTGGTGAGCGTGTTCGCCGCCGGGTACGCCATCGGCACCCCCATCGTCACGGCGGCCACAGGGCGGCTGCCCCGGTTCCGGCTGCTGATGACCCTGCTGGGGCTGTTCATCGCCGTCAACGCTCTGAGTATGCTGTCCCCCAGCCTGGGGGTGCTGTACGTCTCCCGGGCACTGGCGGCGGTGCTGACCGGGACCCTGACGGCGGTGGCCCTGCTGTTCGTCCGGGAGGTGGTTCCCCCGGAGCACACCGCCAAGGCCATCGCCATGGTGTACACCGGCACATCCCTGGCTACGGTGGTGGGGAACCCCCTGAACAAGACTCTCAGCGCCGCCTTCGGCTGGCGGGCGCCCTTCACGGTCATTCTCATCGCGGGCGTCATTCTGCTGCCGGTACTGGCAAAGGTCCTGCCCCATACCGGGGCCGTGGAGGGCGCCCAGACCGGCTTTGCCCGCCAGTTCACGGTGCTGCGGGACCCCCGCTATGCCCTGTGCGTGCTCATGACTATCTGCTGCTACGCCGCCACCTACGTGGTCTACACCTACGTCACCCCCATCCTGACGGACGTGCTGGGGGTGGGGGAGACCCTCATCAGTCCCCTGCTGATGGCGGTGGGTATCTGCTGCATGTGCAGCAACCTGCTGGCGGGCTGGCTGGGCAGCCGGGGGGACGTGAAGCGGACCCCGGTGGTGCTGGTCCTCCAGACCGTGCTGTTCCTGTCCATGCCCCTGCTGTTGGGCAGCCGCTGGACGGGCCTGCCGGCGGTGTTCGCCATGTGCCTGTTGATGTACCTGCTGAGCACCCCGGTCCAGTACCACGCCTCCACTCTGGCGGAGACGGAGCACCCCTACGCCGTCAGCCTCTGCGCGTCGACCCTGTCCGTGGCGGGCAATATCGGCATCGCCCTGGGGTCCTTCGCCAGCAGCGGCCTGCAGGAGGCCCTGGGCCTGCGGCCCCTGGGCTTCCCGGCGGCGGGATTCGCCCTGGCGGCGCTGGCCTTGAATCTTGCGCTGCTCCGGGCGCTGAAAAAGCTGCCCCGGAAGGGCGCTGCGGAATAAGAACGGCGCCTGCCGCCCTGGGGGCAGGGGGAGATGTCTTTGACGCAAAGACCTGCCCTTTCCGGGGCAGCGGGGGAAGGGGGGACATTTCTCTTTTGAAAAGAGAAGTGTCCCCCCCATGCCCCCCAAAGAGGCCGGGCATCTACCGCCCGGTCAACCGAGGCCCGTTCCTCTGGGCCGAGGTGAAACCCGGGGGGATTTCGATTTCCCCCCGGACCCCCTTGAAACGACACAAAGGGGCGGGGCTGCGCCCCCTCCCCTTTGGAAACCCCACCCCGGGGATAGGCGAAAGAAGCACCCATGCCGACAGATGCGGCGGAGCACCTCTCTGTTCCCCAAGGGTATAGCGCACCCGGTAGGAGACTATCAAGTTACGTGGGCACCAGCCACGGCGACCCCCGTATTTGCGGTCAACTTGACACCGCTGTGTCAAGTTGATCCGCCCAAGCGCCTTTTCTTTTGACCGTGAACGGCCGTTTTCTTTTCGGCGCCGTCGAAAAGAAAATGGGGGTTCATTCCCGTGCCGCAAAGCGGCACATCCCCCGCTCTCCCCCGCTGGGGGAGTATTTTTTTCTTTTCCATTGCACATTTCCGGGAAAAATGATATACTGTTACAATCTATCAGTATGCGGTTATGGGGTGAAAGGAGCTTTCGCCATGAACAACAACAAACTCTCCCGTCTGCTGGAACCCAATCTGAAATTCTATTTCCTCTGTCTGGCGCTGTTCGCCCTGACGGCCGTCACGGTCAGCATCCCCCTGGCGGTGATCGAGGGCGTGGCCACGGTGGCCCTGTACCTCTACTTCACCCAGAGCAACAAGAAGCGCCGCCAGAGCGTGCTGCAGTATATCGACAGCGTCACCGGCAGCGTGGACACTGCCAGCAAGTCCACCCTCATCAACTCCCCCCTGCCCATCATGGTGTTCCGCCCGGACACCGGCGAGGTCATCTGGAGCAACGAGAACTTCCTCCAGCTGGCGGGCGTGCGGGAGCACCTGTTCGAGATGCGGGTGGAGGACGCCGTACCGGAGTTCCCGGTCCAGTGGCTGCTGGAGGGCAGGCAGGAGTGTCCCAACCGGGTCTTTATGAACAACCGCCGCTTCCGGGTCTACGGCAGCCTGGTCCGGGCCAAGGGCCGGGGCGGCGAGCAGAATCTGGTGGCCACCACCTACTGGGTGGACACCACCGACGCCGACCAGCTGCTGGAGACCTACACCGCCACCCGGCCGGTGCTGTCCATCCTGATGCTGGACAACTACGAGGACCTGATGAAGGCCTGTGCCGACACCCAGCGCAGCGCCGTTCTGGCCCAGATCGACGAGAAGGTCAGCGCCTGGGCCTCTGCCGGTGCGGGACTGCTGCTGAAAACGGAGCGGGACCGCTACCTCTTCATCTTTGAGGAGCAGTACTACGAGCACTTCGTGGAGGAGAAATTCTCCGTGCTGGACGCCATCCGGGCCATTAAGGTGGGCGAGGGCGTCCACCCCACATTGTCCATCGGTATGGGCAAGGACGTGGACAGTTTCCCGGAGCTTTACAAGAATGCCTCGCTGTCCCTGGAGATGGCCCTCAGCCGGGGCGGCGACCAGGCCGTGGTCCGCAACAAGGTGGACTTCGAGTTCTACGGCGGCCGGGCCAAGGCCACGGAGAAGCGCACCAAGGTCAAGTCCCGGGTCATGGCCAACGCCCTCAGCGAGCTGATGGCGGACGCCAGCGAGATCTACGTCATGGGCCACAGCTTCGCGGACATGGACGCCGTGGGCGCCGCCGCGGGTATCTGCTGCGCCGCCCGGAAGCGGGGCAAGCGGGCCCAGATCGTCATCGACCTGGAGCGCAACGCCGCCCTGCCGGTGCTGAAAAAGCTGGGGACCCTGCCGGAGTACAACGGCGTGTTCATCTCCGGCAACGACGCCTTTGTGAAGATGCGCCCCGGCGCATTGCTGGTGGTGGTGGACACCAACCGCCCCGACCTGGTGGAGAGCCATCAGGTGCTGGAGGCCTGCAACCGGGTGGCCGTCATCGACCACCACCGCCGGGCCGCCTCGTACATTGAGAACGCCGCTTTCAGCTTCCACGAGCCCTACGCCTCCTCGGCGGCGGAGCTGGTGACGGAGCTGCTGCAGTATCTGGTGGAGCCCGCCGACCTTCTGCGGGAGGAGGCGGAGGCGCTGCTGGCCGGCATCGTGCTGGACACCAAGCGCTTCACTCTCCGCACCGGCGGCCGCACCTTCGAGGCGGCGGCCTTCCTGCGGCGGGCCGGAGCCGACACGGCGGAGGTCCAGCGCCTGTTCCAGAACGACCTCAGCGACATGGTCTCCCGCTACGACATCATCCGCCGGGCGGAGATGTACCGGGAGGACATCGCCCTGGCGGTGATCCCCCAGGACGGCGTGGACCGGGTGGCGGCGGCCCAGGCGGCCGACGAGCTGCTGACCCTGAAGGGGGTCAGGGCCTCCTTCGTACTCTACCGCAACGGCGACGACGTGCTCATGTCCGCCCGCTCCATGGGCGAGGTCAACGTCCAGGTGATCCTGGAGGCCCTGGGCGGCGGCGGCAACTCCTCCCAGGCCGGCGGCCGGGTGGAGAACGGCGATATCCTGGCGGTCCGGGCACAGCTGACGGACGCCATCGACGCCTATTTTGAAAAATAAACCATTCATATAAAGGAGTAACAAGCAATGAAAGTCATTTTGCAGCAGGATGTGAAGGGCCAGGGCAAGAAGGGCCAGCTGGTGGAGGTCTCCGAGGGCTACGCCCGCAACTTCCTCCTGCCCCGAAAGCTGGCCATCCCCGCCACCACCGACGCCATCAACACCATGAACCTGAAAGAAAAGGCCCGCAAGGCCGAGGAGGCCCGCCAGAAGGCCGAGGCCGAGGCCACCGCCGAGAAGCTGAAGGAGTGCCAGGTGAAGCTGACCGCCAAGGCCGGTAACGGCGGAAAGCTCTTCGGCGCCGTCACCACCAAGGAGATCTCCGAGGGCCTGAAAAAGCAGTTCGACATCGACATCCCCAAGCAGAAGCTGGTGCTGGACGATCCCATCAAGGCCTTCGGCACCTACCAGGTCAAGGCCAAGCTGGGCTTTGAGGTTGTCGCCACCGTGTACGTGGCGGTTTACGAGGAGAAGTAAGTCCCTCCCCCTCCTCAGGAGGAGACGGGGGGATTCCGATTTCCCCCCGGACCCCCTTGAAACGGCCAGACCAGGGGGCCTGCGGGCCCCCTATTCTGGACTACACCCCCGGGATGGGGGACGGCAGCGCGTAGCGAAGCGGAATGCGCGGGGCCAGAAGGACAGACCTTGCGTGGACCACCCCGAAAGCAAGCCGGGAATTCCAACTTGCGGCGGCGGGCTATCTCTGTTCCGCCTGTGTGGGGCGCACCCGGTACGGGCCTGCAAGTCTGCACCGCACCGGCCACGACGACCAAACGTTTTGCGCAAAAAGGCGCCTGTGGCGCCGGCTTTGCGCCAAAAGCGCCTTTTCCTTTGGACCGTGAACGGCCCGTTTCCTTTTCGGCGCTGACGAAAAGGAAATGGGGGGTTCAGTATCCCCGCCCCCTGTCAGGGGGCAAAGGAGGACCACCATGGCAATGGAAGACCTTTTGATCCGGCAGATGCCCCACAGCCTGGAGGGCGAGCAGGCCGTCCTGGGCTCCATGCTCATTGACGCGAACTGCGTCAAGGACGTGATGGACAAGCTGCGCCCGTCGGACTTCTACCTGCGGCAGAACCGGGAGATCTTCGAGACCATCTACTCCATGTTCAGCTACGCCAAGCCCATCGACGGCATCACCGTCTGCGAGGAGATGCAGAAGAACGGCACCTACGACGACCAGACCACCCGCTCGTACCTGGCCCAGCTCATGGAGATCACCCCCACCAGCGCCAACGTCATGGAGTACGTGGCTATCGTCCGGGACAAGGCGCTGCTGCGGGGCGTGGCCCAGGCGGCGGCGGAGATCACCGCCATGGTGCAGGAGGGCGTGGGCGAGGCCGGAGACATTCTGGAGGCCGCCGAGCAGAAGGTGTACGCCATCCGCCGGGGCCAGAGCGCCCAGGACATGGTCCCCCTGCGGCAGGTGCTGCCGGACGTGCTGGACCGTTTGAGCGAGATGAGCGAGAGCGAGGACCATCTGCCGGGCCTGTCCACCGGCCTCTCTGCCGTGGACAACAAGATCACCGGATTGAACAAGTCGGACCTGATCCTGCTGGCCGCCCGTCCCGGCATGGGCAAGACCTCCTTCGCCCTGAACGTGGCCCTGAACGTGGCGAAGAACACGAAAAAGACCGTGGCGGTGTTCTCCCTGGAAATGTCCCGGGAGCAGCTGGCTATGCGCCTGCTGAGCTCCGAGGCTCTGGTGGAGAACAACCGCCTGAAAACCGGCAACCTGCGGGAGACCGACTGGGAGAAGATCGCCGGGGCCGCCACCATTCTGAACAAGGTGGACATCCGCATCGACGACAACCCCATGCTGTCCGTGGCGGACATGAACGCCAAGTGCCGCCGCCTGGACAGCCTGGGCCTGGTGGTCATCGACTACCTGCAATTGATGACCTCCGCCGGAGGAAAGGGGAACGGCGGCGAGAACCGCCAGCAGGTGGTCAGCGATATGTCCCGTATGCTGAAGATCATGGCCAAGGAGCTGAACGTCCCGGTCATCTGCCTGAGCCAGCTGAGCCGTGCCAACGAGAAGCGGGACGACAAGCGGCCTATGCTGTCGGATCTGCGTGAGTCCGGCGCCATCGAGCAGGACGCGGATATCGTTCTGTTTTTGTACCGGGACGACTATTATAATGAAGACTCGGAAAAGCACAACATCGCCGAGTGCATCGTGGCGAAGAACCGCCACGGCGAGACGGGCAAGGTAGAGCTGCGGTGGATGCCTGAGTACACCCAGTTCTCCACCCTGGATAACCGCTATGGCGACGACGATGACTGAGCTGCGGCCCGCACGGGCCTTCCTGCGGGAGAAATTCCCCCACGGCGGCAGCGTGCTGTGCGCCGTGTCCGGCGGGCTGGACTCCATGTGTCTCCTGCATTTCCTGCTGGAGCAGCCGGGGTTCCGCGTCACCGCCGCCCATTTCAACCACGGACTCCGGGGGCCGGAGGCCGACCGGGACGAACAGTTTGTCCGGGATTACTGCGCCGCCCGTGGCTTGTCCTTTGCCTCCGGCTCCGGGGACACCCGGGCTTTGGCGGAGCGGGAGGGCCTTTCCATGGAGGAGGCCGCCCGGAAGCTGCGCTACGCCTTTTTGAAGGAGACGGCGGCGGAGCGGGGCTGCGACGCCATTCTGACGGCCCACCACGCCGACGACAACGCCGAGACCATGCTGCTGAACCTGCTGCGGGGCACCGGCTCGGCGGGCCTTGCGGGCATCCCCCCGGTGCGGGGGAACATCTGCCGCCCCTTCCTGCGTATTCCCCGGGCGGAGCTGGCGGACTACGCGCAAAGCCACGGCATCCACCATGTGGAGGACGCCACCAACGCCGACCCCGAGGCCGCCGCCCGGAACGCTCTGCGCAGCAGTGTGCTGCCGGTGCTGCGGCAGCTGAACCCCCGGTTCGCGGAGAACATGGCCCGGACCGCCTCCATCCTGCGGGAGGAGAGCGACGCCCTGGAGTCCATGGCCCGGGGCCTGCTGGACCAGGTGAAGGAGCTGCCCGACGGTGTGTCCGTCCCCTGCCTGATGCTGACGGAGGTCCCCGCGGCGGTGGCGGAGCGGGCGGTGCTGCAGCTGCTGACCCAGGTTTCCGGCCACCGGAGGGACCTGACCGCCGCCCACGTGCTGGCGGTGCTGGACCTGGCCCGGGGGGACCGGACGGACCTGGAGGTCACCCTGCCCTGCGGCCTGACGGCCCGGCGGAGGAAATACAACCTGGAGATCACCCGGCGGCCCGCCCGCCCGGCGGCCCTGCCCATCGAAGTGGGCGGCGCGGTGACCTTCGGCGGGACGGCGGTCGTAGTCTCCGACACAGCGTTGCCCGGCGCGCTGCCCATGGCCCTGCCCCGGAGCGCGTCCATGACCGTGACGCCCTGGCGGAGCGGTGACTGGCTGCGGCTGCCCGGCAGCCGGGGAAGGCGCAGCTTCAAGCGCCTGTGCGCCGACCGGGGCCTGACCCCGGCGGAGCGGGACGCACTGCCGGTGCTGCGGGTGGGGGAGGCCCACGCCGCCGATCCGGTGTTCGGCGTTTCTGCGGATTTCGCACCCTGTTCCCAGGAACAGACGGTGTTTGTGAGATTTACAACAAAACAGACAGAGGAGAAACGATATGAGAAGTGAGATGGAAAAGGATATCCTGAAGGTTCTGGTGACCGAGGAGGAGCTGAAGACCCGCATTCAGGAGATGGGCGACGAGCTGTATGACAGGTTCCAGGGCAAGGACCCCCTGTTCCTCAGCGTGCTGAAGGGCTCCTTCGTGTTCATGGCGGACCTGGTCCGGGCCTGCCAGCTGAAGAGCGATGTGGAGTTCATCGCCGTCAGCTCCTATGAGAACGCCACCGCGTCCTCCGGCCGGGTGAAGATCAACCACGACATCCAGCAGGACATCACCGGCCGCCACCTGATCATCGTGGAGGACATCCTGGACTCCGGCAACACCCTGGCCTTTTTGAAGGAATACTTCATGACCAAGGGCGCCGCGTCCATCACCATCGTCACCCTGCTGGATAAGCCCTCCCGCCGGGAGAAGGCCATCACCGCCGACCTGGCGGGCTTCGTGGTGCCCAACGAGTTCGTGGTGGGCTACGGCCTGGACTACGCCCAGCAGTACCGCAACGTGCCCTACATCGGCGTTCTGAAGCCCGAGGTCTACGCCGGGGCCTGAGCCATAGCTCGCCACGCGCGGCACAAGGTGCCGCCGCCGGGCACGGCGTACGAGCGTTTTGCGGAGCAAAACCTCGGAACGGACCGGATTTATTTCGGGCCGTTCTGATCAAATCACAGGGTTCCCGCCGGGCTTGCCCGGTGGGAAGGGCTATGGCCTGGACTACGCCCAGCAGTACCGCAACGTGCCCTACATCGGCGTTCTGAAGCCCGAGGTCTATTCCGAGGGCTGACACCCAACAACCCACTCCCAAAGGAGGGACTCTTTTGACAAAGCAACACCGCGCGTCCAATTTCAGCGTGCTGTTCCTGGTGCTGGTGATCTTCCTGTGCCTGAGCTGGATCTGGCAGATGAACAGCGGCGCCGCCCAGCTGGATTACGCCCAGGTCCGCCAGCTGTTCCAGCAGGAAAAGGTGGAGGAGCTGACCGTCAGCGAGCAGCACGTGCTGACCATGAAGCTGAAAGACAGCACCGACAAGGTGCGCTATCAGCTGTACAGCTTCGAGCTGTTCTATGAGGACCTGGACCCCCTGATCCAGGAGCAGTATGCCAAGGGCATCATCAAGCACTATGACTATCCCCCCAAGGAGAGCACCAACTGGCTGGAGATCCTGCTGCCCTGGATTTTGATGGCCGGCGTCATGGCCCTGCTGTGGTATCTCATGGCGGCCCGTGCCCAGGGGGGCATGGGGCCGGACCGCATGGCCAAGTTCGGCGCCGCCCGCACCCGGGGGCTTTCCGACAAGGACAAAAAGGTCACCTTCGGCGACGTGGCCGGAGCCGACGAGGAGAAGGAGGAGCTCCGGGAGATCGTGGAGTTCCTGAAAGACCCCAAGCAGTTCATCTCCCTGGGCGCCCGCATCCCCAAGGGCGTGCTGCTGGTGGGCCCTCCGGGCACCGGCAAGACCTTGCTGGCCAAGGCCGTGGCTGGGGAGGCCCAGGTGGGCTTCCTGTCCATCTCCGGCTCCGACTTCGTGGAGCTGTATGTGGGCGTGGGCGCCAGCCGCGTCCGGGACCTGTTTGACCAGGCCAAAAAGACCGCTCCCTGCATCGTGTTCATCGACGAGATCGACGCCGTGGGCCGCCAGCGCGGCACCGGCCTGGGCGGCGGCCACGACGAGCGGGAGCAGACGCTGAACCAGCTGCTGGTGGAGATGGACGGCTTCGCCGCCAACGAGGGGGTCGTCGTTCTGGCGGCCACCAACCGGGCCGACGTGCTGGACCCCGCCCTGCTGCGGCCCGGCCGCTTCGACCGTCAGATTTACGTGGGCCTGCCGGACATCAAGGGACGGGAAGAGATTTTGAAGGTCCACGCCAAGGGAAAACCTCTGGCGGAGGATGTGGACCTGCGCAAGCTGGCCCAGGGCACCGCCGGCTTCACCGGAGCGGACCTGGAGAACCTCATCAACGAGGGTGCCCTGCTGGCGGGGCGGAAGCACCAGAAGTTCATCACCATGGCCGACCTGAAGGAGGCCGAGATCAAGGTGATCGCCGGCCCGGAGAAGCGCAGCCGGGTCATCCCGCAGCATGAGCGGGAGCTGACCGCCTGGCACGAGGCGGGCCACGCCGTGGTGATGCACACCCTGCCGGACCAGGACCCCGTCAGCCAGATCACCATCGTCCCCCGGGGACAGGCGGGCGGCATGACCATCTCCCTGCCGGAGGAGGACCGCTCCTACCTGTCCAAGCGGTACATGGAGGACCAGATCGTGGCCCTGCTGGGCGGCCGGGTGGCCGAAAAGCTGTGCCTGGGCGACATCTCCACCGGCGCCAGCAACGACATCCAGCGGGCCACCGCCATCGCCCGCAAGATGGTGGCCTCCTACGGCATGAGCGACAAAATGGGCACCGTGGCCTTCGACTCCGGCCACGACGAGGTGTTCATCGGCCGCACCATGGGCCAGAGCCGGGGCTACTCCGAGGCCGTGGCCGCCCAGATCGACGAGGAGGTCAAGGCTGTGGTGGGCGCGGCGTACAGCCGGTGCGAGGATATCCTTCAGAGCCGCCGGAAGCAGCTGGACGCCGTGGCCCAGTATCTGCTGGAGCACGAGACCATGGAGCGGGAGGAGTTCCTGCGCGTATTTGAGGAGTCCGCCCAACCGGAGCAGGAAGCATAAGTAAGAACGAGAAAAGCCGTCCGCACTGCCGCGGGCGGCTTTTTTTGCGTCTGTTTTTGGCGGCATGGGACGGGCCTTGTGAAAAATCCATGGAAACGGCCTGCCTTTTTCCAGGATAGTTTCGGCAAAATCACGAAAATATTTGTCTGCAACACGAGGACAGATACCAGGGCGGATGGTTTTAAATCCCGGGGATAATCCACGCCCGGCGGACAAAGAGGGGAGAAGCCGTCCTGAAATCCGGGAAACCGGACAAAAACCGACGGAAAGATTCTGTGGATAATTGACCTTGCAAAACGGATGGAAAGCACGTAAAATGTTGTTCACACAAGGGACAAATGTCTGTCCCAGTCAAACAGGAGGATGAAAAGAATGAAGAGATTGTTCGCATGCGTGCTGGCGCTGGTCATGGCTCTGAGCCTGGTGGCCTGCGGCGGCGGTAAGAGCTCCGGCGATTCCAGCGCTGCTTCCAGCTCCGGCGATTCCGCCAACAAGGTGGTCAAGATCGGCGTCTTCGAGCCCCAGACCGGCGACAACGGCGCCGGCGGCAAGCAGGAGATCCTGGGTATGCAGTACGCCAACTATGTGCAGCCCACCGTGGAGATCGGCGGCGAGACATATCAGGTCCAGCTGGAGATCGTGGATAACCGCACCACGCCTGAAAACGGCAAGTCTGCCGCCGCTGAGCTGGTGAACCGCAACGTGTCCATGGTTCTGGGCTCCTATGGCTCCGGCGTGTCCATGGCCGGCGGCGAAGTGTTCTCTGAGGCGGGCATCCCCGCTCTGGGCACATCCTGCACCAACCCTCAGGTCACTGCCGGCTGTGACGTGTATTTCCGTCTGGCCTTCCTGGATCCCTTCCAGGGCACCGTCCTGGCCAACTATGCCTACAAGGAGCTGGGCGTTGACACCGCCTACGTGCTGGGCATGCTGGGCAGCGACTATGACCAGGGTCTGGTCTACTACTTCACCGAGGCTTTTGAGGCTCTGGGCGGCACCGTCGTGAAGGAGGACTTCCCCGAGGGCAGCGCCAACTTCGTCTCTTACATCAACAACGCCAAGAGCGCCAATGCCGGCGTTATCTTCGCTCCCGTCTCCATCAACTATGCCCAGCTGATCGTGGAGGCTGCCGCGGCTCAGGGCTATGAAGGCGCTCTGCTGGGCTCCGACACCTGGGACAGCAACAAGGTCATTGAGAGCGCCACCGGCAAGAACGTCACCTCCTTTGTGACCACCTTCTATCAGGAGGGCGGCAACGCCGAGTTCGACGCCGGCATCAAGGAGTGGATCAACGCCAACGCCGACGCCAAGACCAACAACGGCGGCAATGACATGATCGCCGCTGTGACCGCCATCGGCTATGACGCCTACTTCACCGCTCTGGAAGCGCTGAAGATCGCCGGCAGCACTGACCCCAAGGCCGTGCTGGAGGCTCTGCCCTCCGTCAGCTTTGAGGGTGTGACCGGCCTGATCGAGTTCGATGACATCGGCGATGCCAAACGCGACGCCGCGTACATCAAGACCGCCAACACCGAAGCGGGCACCTGGGACTTCGTGAAGGTCCAGACCGTCGGCTGATCGCCATCCAAACGGGATTTCCGAGCTTGGCGGAGCGTTTGCTCCGCCAAGCTCTCCCTGCGTTTGACGCGCTTGATGGGTCGCCTGGAAAGGGCGGCGGCCCCGCTTTTTCCAGACGGCCCACGTTCCCTCAAACTACCTTCAGGAGGTTTTCCGCATGCAACAGATACTGCCTTATATCATCAACGGTATCTCCGTGGGCGGCCAGTACGCGCTGATCGCCATCGGCTATACCCTGGTTTACGGCATCCTGCGCCTGATCAACTTCGCCCACGGCGACGTGTTCATGGTGGCCGGCCTGGTGATGGTCTATGCCACCACCGCCATGCCCTTCTATGTGGCTCTGCCCCTGGTGCTCATCGCCACGGTCATCCTGGGCTTCACCATTGAGCGGCTGGCCTATAAGCCCCTGCGCACCGCTCCCCGGATGTCCGTCATGATCTCCGCCATCGGCGTCAGCTACCTCATCCAGAATCTGGCGTTCTACATCACCGGCGGCGTACCCCAGCCCGTCACCCGGCCCATCCCCTGGATCTCCGAGAATGTGACCATTCTGGGGGCCTCCACCAAGCGGGTCACCCTGGTCACCCCCATCCTGACCATTCTGCTGGTGTTCGTCCTGGTGTACCTCATCAACCACACCAAGATCGGCATGGCCATGCGGGCTGCGGCCAAGGACTTCGAGACTGCCCAGCTCATGGGCATCAAGATCAACGCCGT
This sequence comes from uncultured Oscillibacter sp., assembly GCA_964462715.1. Classification (GTDB taxonomy): domain Bacteria; phylum Bacillota; class Clostridia; order Oscillospirales; family Oscillospiraceae; genus Oscillibacter. Next base: position 8,881 of record CAYWYW010000025.1, on the reverse strand, counting down.
CATCTCCATGACCTTTGTCATCGGCTCTTTCCTGGCGGCGGTGGGCTCCATGCTGTACTTCACCAACTATCCCTCCGTGGCCATCACCTCCGGCGGCATGCCGGGATTGAAGGCCTTCGTGGCGGCGGTGTTCGGCGGCATCGGCTCCATCCCCGGCGCGGTGGTGGGCGCCTTCATCATCGGCCTGTGCGAGGAGGTCATCAAGGGTCTGGGCTACACCACCTTCTCCGACGCCTTTACCTTCGCACTGCTGATCGTGGTGCTGTGCGTCAAGCCCACCGGCCTGTTCGGTGAAAAGGTCACCGACAAGGTGTAAGGAGGGAAGCAACATGACAATGACGAAGAAAAAGACCATTTTCACGGCGGCTGTGCTGGCGGTCCTGCTGGCAGCCTGTATCGTTGTGGATATGCTGCTGCCCAGCTATCATATCGCGGTGGTGGTCATCAAGAAGGCCACGGTCTACTCCCTGGTGGCGGTATCCATGAACCTGCTCAACGGCTTCACCGGCCTGTTCTCCCTGGGGCAGGCGGGCTTCATGCTGCTGGGCGCCTACGCCTACGCGGTGCTGACCATCCCTGTGGACAAGCGGGCGGGCGTGTACCAGTATTTCGACGGCGGCGCCCTCAAGTTCTCCGTGCCGGAGGTCTTTGCGGGCTTCCTGGGCGATACAGTGGGCACTGTGGTGGGTATGCTGCTGGCCCTGCTGGTGGGCGGCATCCTGGCGGCCCTCATGGCCTACCTCATCGGCCTGCCCGTCCTGCGCCTGAAATCCGACTACCTGGCCATCGCTACCCTGGGCTTTGCCGAGATTTTGCGGGCCTTCTTCCAGTGGAATGCCCTGGGCCCCATCACCAACGGCTCCAATCTGCTGAAAAGCTACCCCGCCTTCTCCCACGCCACCCCCTATGTGGTGCTGGCGGGACTGATGATCGCTGTGATCCTGCTGCTCATCAACTCCACCTACGGCCGGGCCTTCAAGGCAATCCGGGACGATGAGGTGGCGGCGGAGGCCATGGGCATCAACCTGGCCCACCACAAGCGTATGGCTTTCATCATCAGCTCCTTCTTCGCCGGTATCGGCGGCGGTATGCTGGCCATGTATATGGGAGCCATTGCGGCAGCTCCCTTCAAGAGCGCCCTGACCTATGAGATCCTGCTGATCGTGGTCATCGGCGGCATCGGCTCCATCACCGGCTCCATACTGGCCAGCTTCCTGTATATCTTCTCCTCCGAGTGGCTGCTGCGTGGCTTGGACTCCGGCACCTTCCTGGGGATCAACGCACCGGCCATCTTCAAGAACGGCTTCCGCATGGTGGTGTTGTCCGTCATCATCATGATCATCGTGCTGTTCTTCCGCCGTGGGCTCATGGGCGACAAGGAGCTGCCGGACCTGCTGGACAAAAGAGCCAGAACGCGTAAGAAGGAGGCTGCCGGCAAATGAGCAAGAATGTACTGAAAGTGGAAAACGCCACCATGCAGTTCGGCGGCGTGGTGGCCGTGGATAACCTGAACCTGGAGATCAACGAGGGCGAGATCGTGGCCCTCATCGGCCCCAACGGCGCCGGCAAGACCACCGCCTTCAACGTGGTCACCGGCGTGTACCAGCCCACCAACGGCGCGGTCTGGTTCAACGGAGAGAAGATCGTGGAAAACCATCCCCAGGGCAAAATGAAGAAGCTGTATAAGGGCCAGCACGACGGAGAGTACACCGGCGTCCTGGCGCCCACTCCCGATAAGATCACCAAGCTGGGCATGGCCCGTACCTTCCAGAACATCCGCCTGTGGAAATCCCAGACCGTGTTCAACAACGTGCTGATCGCCAAGCACTGCCGGGCCACCAGCAACGTGTTCTCCGCCACCTTCCGCATGAACCGGAAGGAGGAGGCGGCCCAGCGGGCCCACGTGGAGGAGCTGTTAAAGATCGTGGGATTGTACGACGTGAAGGACGAGCTGGCCACCAGCCTGCCCTACGGCAAGCAGCGCCGCCTGGAGATCGCCCGGGCCCTGGCCGCGGAGCCTCAGCTCCTGCTGCTGGACGAACCGGCGGCGGGCATGAACCCCCAGGAGACCGACGAACTCACCGCCTTCATCGGCGAGATCCGGGATAAGTTCGGCCTGACGATCTTCCTGATCGAGCACCATATGAATCTGGTCATGGGCATCTCCGACCGCATCTACGTGCTGGACTTCGGCAAGCTGATCGCCCAGGGCACGCCGGCGGAGATCCAGAACAATCAGCGCGTCATCGACGCGTACCTGGGGGTGGCCGACGATGCTTAAAATTGAAAACCTGCATGTGAATTACGGCGGCATCCAGGCCCTGCGGGGCATCTCCCTGGAGGTGCCCGACGGTCAGATCGTCACCCTGATCGGCGCCAACGGCGCCGGCAAGTCCACCACCCTGCGGACCATCAGCGGCCTGGTGAAGGCCGCCTCCGGCTCCATCCAGTGGAACGGGGAGGAACTGCTGGGCAAGTCCATCGACAAGATCGTCAGCGGCGGCATCGCCATGAGCCCCGAGGGGCGCCGGGTGTTCCCGGACCTGACAGTGCTGGAGAACCTGAAGATCGGCGCCTACCTGCGCCGTGACAAGGCGGAGATCGAGAAGGACATCAAATGGGTGTACAGCCTGTTCCCCCGCCTGGAGGAGCGCTCCTGGCAGCTGGCGGGCACGTTGTCCGGCGGCGAGCAGCAGATGCTGGCCGTGGGCCGGGCCCTCATGTCCCGTCCCAAGCTGATGATGCTGGATGAGCCCTCCCTGGGTCTGGCGCCCCTGGTGGTGCAGGATATCTTCAAGATCATCCAGGAGATCAACCGCCAGGGCGTGACGGTGCTGCTGATCGAGCAGAACGCCAACATGGCGCTGAAGATCGCGGACCTGGCCTACGTGCTGGAGACCGGCACCATCACCATGTCCGGCACCGGCGCGGAGCTGCTGGCGGACGAGCGGGTCAAAGAGGCCTACCTGGGTAAAAACGGTTAAGAAAAGAGCCGGAGAGACATGTGCCTTTCCGGCTCTTTTTCCGCCTTTTGCGCCGGGGATATGGCGGACCTGCCTGTTACTTTTCGGCATAATTTGTCATCATATCGACATGATTTGCGGGGCATCCTATGATATCATAAGCAAAATCAGAGGAAAGGAAGAAGACACATGCGGAGAATGTCTTTTGTTTTGATCGGTTTGTTGATCCTTGTGCTGTCCGGCTGCGGCCAGAAGGCCCAGACCCCGCCCCCGGCACCGGATACACCCGCGGCGGAAGTACCTGCGGAGACGCCTGACGGGACCACAGAGGAAACACCCGCCGGGGACCGGAACCCCACGGCGGCGGAGCTGGGCCGGGAGGAGACCACGGAGCTGGCCTTCACCGTGGAGGGCGAAACGGAGCTGATCCCGGTGACATTGTATATCGGCCAGGGCTACTCCATCTATATCCCCAGTGAGGGCTGGCGGCTGGAGAAGTGGGTGGACGACGGCATCCCGGAGGACACCTGGGAGAGCATTGTCAACGACGATGTGGAGCTGACGGTGTCCCACTACGCGGGAAAAACGGCCATGGAGGCCCGGGACGCCTTCGTGCGGGACGAGGACTATGTGTTCGAGGACCTGATGGGCGGCGAGCTGGGAGACCCGCTGACCGGTATGGATGAGGACGGCGATTATCTGAGCTTCATGGTGGCCCAAGGGGCCGACACCGTCTACGTCATCTCCTGGGAGTACCCGGCGGAGGCCGCCGAGGGCTTCGGCGCCCGGCTGGGGCAGATCGCGAATACCTTCCAGGTCATGGAATGAGGCAAGGGAGAACAGGCTGCGGCCTGTTCTTTTTTTGCGCCGCCCGGCGCACTGGGGGAGGGGGGAATGCGCCGCTTTGCGGCGCGGGAATTGCGCCCCTGCCGGGGCACGCGGGTGATGCACCCCCCATTTTCTTTTTGAAACATCAAAAAGAAAATGCGCCGTGCACGGTGGAAAAGAAAAAATGTTTGGGCGGATCAACTTGACACACTTGTGTCAAGTTGACCGCAAGACGGGGGTCGAGCGAGCCGGTGCGGCGCAAATTTGCAGGCTTGTACCGGGTGCGCTGTACACAGATGGAACAGAGAACTGCTTCCCCGCATTTGGGGGTTGCGACTTTCTTTCGTGGTGGTCATCGAATGGACCAGATTCTCTTTCCGCTGCCGCTACCCCACCGGGGTGGGGAATCCAAAGGGGAGGGGCCACAGCCCCTCCCCTTTGTGTCGTTAGGGGGTGTGGGGGAAACAGGCGAAGCGCCGCCAGTGGCGGATGAAGCGAGCCTGTTTCGAGGAAGCGGCGCGATTGGCGGCCCCATCAGGGGCCGGGAATCACAATGCCGCGACGGTGTTGAAATCGAAACGCCCCCACGTTTCTGGAGGGGGTCTAAGGGGGAGGTGTCTTTGCGCCAAAGACATCTCCCCCTTTCCCCCGTGCGCCCCGGCAGGGGCGCTTTCCCCGTGCTCCCCTGTGCGGGGAGCAAATTTTCCATTTTCGTGTATGAAAATCCAAAATCCAGAGACCCTATGCAGGAACCCATTTGAAGCCTGAAAAGGAGTGATCTGATCTTGGAAACGGGAATCCATAACACCTCGGAGATCGGCCGCCTGCGGAAGGTCATGCTGCACCGGCCCGGCCTGGAGCTGGAGAACCTGATGCCCGAGTACCTGGAGCGGCTGCTGTTCGACGATATCCCCTATCTGAAGGACGCCCAGCGGGAGCACGACGCCTTCGCGGACTGCCTGCGCCAGCAGGGCGTGGAGGTGGTGTACCTGGCGGACCTGGTGGTGCAGTCCCTCACCGGCCGGGAGGTGCGGGAGGACCTGATCCGCCAGTTCCTGGACGAGTCCGGCGTCACGGACCACCGGAGCCGGGAGCTGCTGGAGGACTACCTGGAGCGGATGGACGACCGGAAGATGGTGGATGCCATGATGGCCGGTGTCCGCAAGGCCCAGCTGCGGGGCAGCGGCGGAAAGCTGGGGGACTACCTCACCAACCTGGAGGACGACTACCCCTTCGCCGTGGACCCCATGCCCAACCTGTATTTCACCCGGGACCCCTTCGCCACCATAGGCACCGGCGTGTCCATCCACAAGATGCACACCCCCACCCGGAACCGGGAGACCCTCTTCGGCAAGTTCATTTTTGAGCACCATCCCGAATACCGCAATGCCCCCCGTTGGTATGACCGGGGAGAGACTTCCTCCCTGGAGGGCGGCGACATTCTGGTGCTCAGCCCCCAGGTCCTGGCGGTGGGCATCTCCCAGCGGACCCGGGAGGACTCCATCGACACCCTGGCGGAGGCCGTCCTGTCCTACGACGGCACCTTCCGGAAGGTCCTGGCCTTCAATATCCCCAAGACCCGGTCCTTCATGCACCTGGACACGGTCTTTACCATGGTGGACCGGGACAAGTTCACCGTCCACCCCAACATTTTGTCCAGCATCACCGTGTTCGTCATGGAGCTGGACGAGAACCGGAAGATGAAGATCCGCCAGGAGGACGGCCGCCTGGAGGACATCCTGAAGGAGCACCTGCACCTGGACAAGGTGACGCTCATCCCCTGCGGACAGGGCAGCGAGATCGACGCCGCCCGGGAGCAGTGGAGCGACGGCAGCAACACCCTGGCCATCGCCCCCGGCGAGGTGGTGGTGTACTCCCGGAACTACGTCACCAACCGCTCCCTGGAGGAGGCGGGCATCCGCATCCACACCATCCCCAGCGCGGAATTGTCAAGAGGCCGGGGCGGGCCGAGATGTATGAGTATGCCCCTCTGGAGAGACGATCCCTGATGGCCCCCGAGCCTCGGGGGACGGGGGGAGGGGGGACATTTCTCTTTTGAAAAGAGAAGTGTCCCCCCACGCCCCCCAAAGAGAAACCCGGGGGGATTCCGATTTCCCCCCGGACCCCCTTGAAACGGCACAAAGGGGCGGGGCTGCGGCCCCTCCCCTTTGGAAACCCCTCCCGGGGGAGGGCGAAAGCCGCACCCAGGCCTCCAGATGCGGGGAAGCAGTCCTCTGCTTCAAAAGGGTATAGCGCACCCGGTACGGGCTGGCAAGTCTGCACCGCACCGGCCACGACGACCAAACGTTTTGCGCAAAAAGGCGCCTGTGGCGCCGGCTTTGCGCCAAAAGCGCCCTTTTCTTTTGACCGTGAACGGCCGTTTTCTTTTCGGCAAGGCGAAAAGAAAATGGGGGTTCATTCCCGCGCGGCAAAGCCGCGCATCCCCCGTCCCGGCCCCGTGGGCCGACATCCCCGTCCCCCGCAGGGGGACACCCAACTACTTCATATTTGAAAAGGAGAACACACCATGGCAGTGAATTTGAAAGGCCGGAGTTTTTTAACGCTGGAGGACTTTACCCCCGCTGAAATCCGCTATCTCCTGGACCTGGCCCGGGACCTGAAGGCCAAGCGCCGGGCGGGCATCTGCGAGCCCACTATGAAGGGCAAGCACATCGTGCTGCTGTTTGAAAAGACCTCCACCCGCACCCGCTGCTCCTTCGAGGTGGCGGCTACCCAGGAGGGCGCCCACGTCACCTACCTGGACCCGGGCAGCTCCCAGATGGGAAAAAAGGAGTCCCTGGAGGACTCCGCCAAGGTCCTGGGCCGCTTCTTCGACGGCATCGAGTACCGGGGCTACGAGCAAAAAGTGGTGGAGGACCTGGCGAAATGGGCGGGCGTGCCCGTGTGGAACGGCCTGACCGACGCGGACCACCCCACTCAGATCCTGGCGGACATGCTGACCATCGAGGAGCATTGCCACAAGCCCCTGAACCAGGTCAAGGTGGTGTTCCCCGGCGACGTGCGGAACAACATGTGCTACGCCTGGATGATCGGCGCCGCCAAGATGGGCATGCATTTCGTGGCCATGGGCCCGGAGCAGCTGGCCAAGGAGATGGACAAGGACCTCATCAACCGGGTCTTCGCTGAGGCCCGGAAAAACGGCGGCCTCATTGAGATCACCGACCATGAGGAGGACCTGAAGGGCGCAGACGTGATCTACGGCGATATCTGGGCCTCCATGGGCGAGGAAGCCCTCATCCCCGACCGGGCCAAGCTGCTGTCTCCCTTCCGGGTGACGGAGGAGACCCTGAAGGCCACCGGCAACCCCGATGTGCTGTATATGCACTGCCTGCCCTCCTTCCACGACTTTGAGACGAAGCTTGCCAAGGAGTGGAAGGACAAGGGCGTGGATATCCGGGAGGTCACCGACGAGGTGTTCCGCAGCAAGCACTCCGTGGTGTTCGACGAGGCGGAAAACAGGATGCACACCATCAAGGCAGTGATGGTCGCAACGATTGGAAAATAGCCCTTTTCTTGAAAGAAAAGAACTTTATCGCGCTCTATACTGCGGCAGGCGGCGACAGCCTGTCTGCCCGACAACGAAAAGCTCAAAAAAAGGAGAGCTTTTATGGAAAAATCAAAGTTTCACATGCCCACGGCCTATACCATCCTGTTTCTGCTGATCATCCTGGTGGCCGTCGCCACCTGGCTGATTCCGGCGGGGGCTTACGACTACGTGGACGGCGTCCCGGTGGCGGGGAGCTACCACCTGACGGAGGCCAACCCCCAGGGTGTGGGGGCAGTGCTGAAGGCGGCCTTCTCCGGCTTCTTCGACGCCGTGGATGTCTGTGTGTTTATCCTGATGGTGGGCGGCTTTCTGGGTGTGGTCATGAAGACCGGCGCCGTGGACGCCGGGGTGGCCCACACCATCCGGCTTCTGGGCGGCCGGGAGAAGTGGCTCATCCCCATCCTCATGGTGCTCTTCGGCCTGGGCGGCACCACCTACGGCATGTGGGAGGAAACCATGGCCTTCTACCCCCTGCTGCTGCCGGTGTTTCTGGCGGCGGGCTATGACGCGGTGGTGGGCATCTCCGTCATCCTGCTGGGTGCCGGGGCCGGCGTCATCAGCTCCACGGTGAACCCCTTCGCCACCGGCATCGCCGCGGGCTTCGCCGGCGTCTCCCTGGGAGAGGGACTCCTGCTGCGCGCCATCCAGTGGGTGGTGTTCGAGGGAGCCGCCATCTGGTTTGTGATGGCCTACGCCGCCAAGGTGAAGAAGAATCCCTCCAAGTCCGTGGTGGGCGTGGGTGCCGGAAAAATCCACGTCAGCATGGATGAGACCGTTCCCTTCACCACCCGGCGGAAGGTCATCATGGCGGTGTTCACCCTGGTGTTCCTCATCATGATCTACGGCGTCATCCCCTTTGACGAGATGGGCCTGCCCCTGCCGACCTTAGGCTGGTGGTTCCCGGAACTGTCCGCCCTGTTCCTGGTGGGCGGCATCATCGTGGGTCTCATGGACCGCATGAGCGAGGCGGAGATCGCCGACACCTTCGTGGCGGGCTGCGCGGACCTGCTGGGCGTGGCCTTCATCATCGGCATCAGCCGGGGTATCACGGTCCTGATGAACGACGGCGGCATCACGGACACGGTCCTCCACTGGGGCGAGCAAGCCCTGGCCGGGGCGGGGCCTGTCAGCTTCGTGCTGCTGGTGTATCTCATCTACCTGCCCCTCACCATCCTGATCCCCTCCTCCTCGGGCCTTGCCACGTTGTCCATCCCCATCATCGCACCCCTGGGCCGGTTCGCGGGGGTGGGAGGCGATCTGGTGGTGACGGCCTTCCAGTCGGCCTCGGGCCTGGTGAACATCATCACCCCCACGGCGGCGGTGGTCATGGGCGCCCTGGCCCTGGGACATGTGCCCTACGACCGCTGGGTCAAGTATGTGTGGAAGCTGATCTTGTATTTTCTCCTGCTGACCATGGCGTTTCTGGTGATCGGCGTCATCATGGCGTGAAAAAAGCGCCCCCTTTCCAGGGGGGCAGCGGGGGAGGGGGGGGGGGTTGGTTTGGGGGCAAAAGAACACACCC
>CAYWYW010000024.1:0-23278 GCA_964462715.1 uncultured Oscillibacter sp. | reverse complement strand
TGCTCTTCGCGGCGGACGAGCTGACGGGCCTCATCGGCGCCGCCGCCCGGATGCGTCCCAGCAAGAGCTGCCAGGATATGGAGGTCAGTTCCCTCAAGAAAAAGTTTAAGGATAAGAAGTTTGCCGCCGGTTGCTCCCGGAATGTCATCAAGGAGGGTGCCGAGCGCCTGGGCTGGACCCTGGAGGACCTGATGGAAAAGACTATCCTGGCCATGCGTTCCTGCGAAGAGGAAATCAATGCCGCCGTGGAAGCCCTGTAAACAGAAAAGAGTGTCCGGGAATCCCGGACACTCTTTTTATGTTTCCTGCTGGAATTTCCGCAGACTCCGGTTCAGCGCCCGGGTGTCCCGCCAGCAGGCCACCTGCTCGCCGAACCAGATGGCTCCCAGACCGCATTCCAGCATGAAAATGAGCAGGATGTCTCCCCACAGGGGCACGCCGGGGAACCAGCCGAACACCAGCGCACCGCCGATATACAGCACGTTGGCGCTGACGGCCCACACGGCCAGACCCTTTTTGGAGCTCCAGCTTCCGGCGGGCAGCACCGCGTACTGGATGGCGGCAAAGACAAAGCTGACCAGCAGCATCTCCAGCAGCACCCACACACTGATGGTATAGCGGCCCTGGAATACCTCCGTGATGCCCTGGAAAAACACCGCGGCGGCAGTGTAGATGCTCATATAGAGCTTGACCTCCACGCCCCAGGCGTAAAAACGCAGAAATTGTTTCATAAAAGCCTCCTTCACATGCCCAGCCGCTCCCGCAGCAGCGGCCCGTAGTGCCGGGAGATCATGACCTTCTCCCCGTTGCGCATGGTGGCCTCGATGCGGCTCCCAGCACAGCTTTTCAGCTGCCGGATACCGTGGAGGTTCACCACCATGGACCGGCTCACCCGGCAGAAGCCCAGGGGCTCGTACCGGCTCTCCAGCTCCGCCAGGGTCAGGGCGGTGCGCCGCACCGCATCCTCACAGTACAGCCAGGTCCGGTCATCCACGGATTCGGCGTACAGCACCTCGCCGGGGCGGAGGAATACCATCTGTTTGTCCTCGGTCCAGCCGCAGATGGTCTGCATCCCGGAGCGCAGCATCGACAGCACATGGAGCATCTCATCATCCAGCTCCCGGCAGCGCAGCACAATCTCGTTTTCCGGCACATCCTTGTGTTCCACTGTGATCTTCATGATCTCCTCCTTCGTCAGCTGACAGGATGAGCATAGCCCATGGCGGGGGAAAAGGCAAGCGGTGTGCCGGTGAAGTGCGGTTTTGGCGGGGCGGGATGCAGAAAAACGCAAGGGCGGTCTGCCCTTGCGTTTTCTTTAGAGAAACAGCCGCACCGCGCACCAGACCATCAGCAGGGCCATGACCTTGTTGACGATGGCGGCGTACCGGGAGAACAGCACCCGCAGCAGGGAGCCGAACCCCGCCCAGCACAGGTTCAGGCAGAAGCCCAGGAAGGCCAGCAGCAGAGCAAACAGCAGCAGCGTCACCGGCCGCCCCTGGTACAGGGGAAGCACATAGCTCTGCATGGATACGATACAGTAGACGTAGATCTTGGGATTGACGAACTGAAGGAAGAACCCGTCCCGGAACCCACTCCGGGTGGCAGCGGTGTCTCCCACGGCGCCTGCCCGCCAGGTCTTCCAGGCCAGGTACAGAATGTAGCAGGCGCCCAGCACCAGCATGGGCTTCCGGATGGAGGGAATCAGGGCCTCCAGTGTGCTGCACAGCAGCGTGCAGGCCAGGGAGACGATGGAGAAGCCTGCCCAGATGCCGAAGATGTAGGGCAGAGTCCGCCGGAAGCCCAGACGACTGCCGTTGGACATAGAGGACAGGGTGTTGGGCCCCGGCGTCCCGGCGGTGACCAGGACGTAGAGGAAAAAGCGCGCCCAGGGAAACATAAAAGGCACCTCCTGACATGGCACAGCCCGGACTTCTGTCCGGGCTGTTTTGAAAGCGAAATTTTTATTCCATGGAAATGATATAGTAATAAACAGGCTGTCCGCCGGGCAGAACAGCGATCTCCGCGTCGGGGCACACGGCCTGGAAGGCGTCGGCGGCCTTCTGGGCGTCCTCCTCAGAGACGTCCTCGCCGTAGTACAGGGAGATGAAGGTGGCACCCCGCTCCAGGGCGTCGGCCGCCAGCTTTTCCAGCAAGGCATCCAGAGAGGTGTCGGTGCCGAAAAGCTTGCCTTCCTCCAGAGCCAGATAGTCGCCCTCCCTGATGTCGAAGCCGTCGAAATCAGAGTTCCGGGCGGCGTAGGTGATCTGGGCGGTGGTAACGGTGGACAGACTCTCCTCCATGGCGGCGGCGATGTCCGCAGCCTCGGGGGCCTCAAAGTCCACGTTCATCATGGCGGTGATACCCTGGGGCACGGTCTTGGTGGGGATGACGATGACGGTTTTCTCCGTCAGGGCGTCGCACTGCTGGGCGGCCATGATGATGTTGCCGTTGTTGGGCAGCACGAACACCACTTCGGCGGGGATCTTGTCCACCCCCTCCAGAATGCTCTCGGTGGAGGGGTTCATGGTCTGCCCGCCGGACACCACGCCGTCGGCACCCAGGTCCCGGAACACCGCTGCCAGGCCGTCGCCAGCGCAGACCGCCAGAAAGCCGTACTTCTTCTCAGGAGCGGCCACCACATGGCCGCCCTCCTGGGCGGGAGCGGCTTCCAGCTCCGCCTCCACGGCCTCCAGGTCGTCGGTGCTCTGGGCCTGCCGTCCGGCGGCCAGGTCCTCCGCCTGGGTGCGCATGTTCTCAATCTTGGCCAGCTCCAGGGTGCCGTACTTCTGGGCCTCGTTCAGGGCGCTGCCGGGGATGTCGGTATGGACATGGACCTTGAAGGCATCATCGTCCTCGCCGATCACCAGGCTGTCGCCGATGCTGTTGAGGTACTCCCGGAAAGGCTCCAGGTTCACGTCGGGCTGGGTCTTGCGGACGATGAACACGGTGTCAAAGGTGAAGGTGATATCCTCTTCGGAGAGGGCGGCGAAGTCGGCTTTCTCCTGGGTCTGGGCGCTTTCCTCCAGCTCAGGCATGGGCTCGCCCCGCATCTCGGCCAGCATACCCTCCAGGATCAGCAGATAGCCCTTGCCGCCGGCGTCCACCACGCCGGCCTTTTTCAGAACGGGGTTCATGTCAGTGGTCTGAGCCAGAGCGTCGTAGCCCTCCCGGATGGCCTCCTCCAGGACGGCCTCCAGATCGGTCACCCCTTCGGCTGCCACATCCACGGCCCGCTTGGCGGCCAGGCGGGAGACGGTCAGGACCGTGCCTTCGGCGGGCTTCATGACCGCCTTGTAGGCGGCGGAGACGCCCTCCTGCATGGCGGCGGCAAAGGCGGCGGCGTCGGCGGCCTCCTTGCCCTTCAGCCCCTTGGACATGCCGCGGAACAGCAGGGAGAGGATAACGCCGGAGTTGCCCCGGGCGCCCCGCAGCAGGGCGGAGGCGGTGACAGAGGCCGCCTGGTCCAGGGTGGCGGGGGTGATCTTGTGGAGCTCCGCCACGGCGGTGGCGATGGTCATGGACATGTTGGTGCCGGTGTCTCCGTCGGGGACGGGGAACACGTTCAGGTCGTTGATGGCCTGCTTCTGGGCGGTAATGGCGGCGGCGCCGTGCAGCACCATCTGCTTAAACAGCGCGCCGGTGATCTGTTCGTTCATTGGTTCAGCTCCTCCTTACAGGGTCATGGAGTCCACGCACACGTCCACGGCCTTGACGGTCACGCCGGTGTTGCGGGTCACCACATAGCGGACCTCGTTCATAATGGAGCGGCAGACCGCGGGAAGGTTGACACCGTTCTCCACGATGATGTGGAGCTCGATGGAAATGGAGTTGTCGTCGTGATACGTGATGCTGACGCCCTTGCTCATGGCCTCGCGGCGCAGCAGATGGACCAGACCGTCGGTCATGGAGCGGTAGGCCATGCCCTTGACGCCGAAGCAGTTGGTGGCGGCGATGCCGGCGATGTTGGAAAACACGGCGCTGCTGACGGAGATCTCACCTTGTTCAGACTTGAATTGGATCATGAGAACGTCCTTTCTTTCCTTGAATTGACAAAGGAAGTGAAGACACTTCCGGGGATATGCGTACTTTTAGAGTTTTATTATATACGATTCTTTTGTAAAGTACAAGTCCCAAAAAGAAATCGCGCAGAAGGGGAAAAACTATTGAAATGCAAGGGACTTTGCCGTAAAATAAAGCAATGACAAAAAAGCAATGGTTCCGGTCCGCTTTCCGGAACTTCGGAAAGAGTGAGACGGATGGCAAAAGGGCCGCTGTATGTGTTGGGCTGCTATATTTTCTGGGGCCTGCTGCCGGTTTTCTGGAAGCGGCTGGCAGCGGTGGACTCCCTGTATGTGCTGGGCAGCCGCATTATTTGGTCCGTGGTGTTTACGGCTGTGCTGCTGGCCCTGCGGAGCGGACGGTTCGCGGGTGTGCGGGCCGTGTTCCGGGACCGGCGGGAGTGGCTGCGGCTGACCTTGGCCGGCTGCACGATCTGCGTCAACTGGGGAACCTTCATCTGGGCGGTGAACAACGGGCACCTGCTGGATTCCAGCCTGGCCTATTACATGAATCCCATCCTGGCGATCCTGGTGGGCACCATCGTGTTCCGGGAGAAGCTGACCCGCGTCCAGTGGGTCGCCGTGGCTGTCACCTTTGCCGGCCTGGTCATCACCGTCCTCCGGTATCGGCAGATCCCATGGATCGCGCTGGTGATCGGCGGGAGTTTCGCCGTGTACGGCGCCCTGAAAAAGACTGTCCGGACAGACGCGCTGACCTCCATGTTCGTGGAGACGCTGATGCTGGCCCCGGTGTTCCTGGCGCTGATGCTGTGGATGGAATCTCAGGGCAGGGGAGCGGTTGGTGTGCTGCAGGGCTGGTAGTGGCTGCTGCTGCCCGTTGCCGGCGTTGTGACGACGGTCCCGCTGCTTCTCTTTTCGGCAGGGATGAAGACCACCTCCATGACGGTCTCCGGCATCCTGATGTATATCAATCCCACATTGCAGCTGCTGACTTCCGTGTGGCTGTACCATGAGGCATTTACCGGCACCCACGCCATCCTGTTCGCCTTTGTCTGGAGCGGACTGGCGCTGTATCTGATTTCGGGGTGGCTTGGAAAAGGCATGCACAAAAAGGAGGAAAACCCATGCGCGTGATCACCGGCTCCGCCAGAGGGCGGCGCCTGAAGGAACTGGAGGGGATGGAGACCCGTCCCACCACTGACCGGGTCAAGGAGGGCCTGTTCAGCATCATCCAGTTCGATATCGAGGGCCGCCGGGTGCTGGACCTCTTCGCGGGCACCGGCCAGCTGGGCATTGAGTGCCTCAGCCGGGGGGCTGCCTCCGCAGTGTTTGTGGACCGTCGGGCCGACGCGGTGAAGCTCATCAAAGAAAACCTGAAGGTCACGGACCTGACGGACCGGGCCCGGGTGGTCTCCGGGGACTCCATGGAGTTTCTGAAGTCCCTGCGGGAAAAATTCGACCTGATCTTTCTGGACCCGCCCTACGCGGCGGGACTGCTGGAGTCGGCCATTGCCCATATCGCAAGGTTTGACATTTTGGCGCCCCATGGTATAATTGTGGCGGAACATCCGGCGGGCACAGTCCTGCCGGCGCTGTCGGCGCCTTACCGGCTCCACCGCACTTACCGCTACGGCAAGATCGGCCTGACCATCTACCGGCGGGACCAAGACCAACAGAACGAGGAATCAACCTTATGAGAACAGCTATCTGCTCCGGCAGCTTCGATCCCATCACCCTGGGCCACCTGGATGTGATCCGGCGGGCCGCTGCCTGCTTTGACAAAATTTGGGTCTGTGTCAGTCCCAACGCGGAGAAAAAGAACCAGCTGTTTACGCCGGAACAGAAACTCCAACTGGTGCAGGCGGCGGTGGCTGATCTGCCCAATGTGGAGGCGGAGCTGTTCCCGGGACTTCTGGCGGATTATGCCGTGGACCACGGCGCCAATGTGATCGTCCGGGGCGTGCGCAACGCCACGGATTTTGATGTGGAATACCAGATGGCCCTCATCAATCGGGGCATCCATCCCCAGCTGGAGACCATGCTGCTGCCTGCCAGTGCGGAATATCAGCATTTCAGCTCCTCCATGGTGCGGGAGATGATCCGTTATCACCAGCCGCTGGAGAAGTATCTCCCGGCGTCCATCATCCCCCTGGTGCGGGATATGACTGAGAAAAAAGGAGAATGAACGATGGCAAACAGTGATATCAATCGCCTGATCGATATGTTGTATGAGCGGATCGAGGACGCCAAGGCTCCCGCCCTGAAGCCAAATATGAGCATGGTGGACCGGGATGAGATGCTGGACCTGCTGGACGAGCTGCGGGCCGCCCTGCCGGTGGAGATCAAGCGGGCCCAGGAACTGCTGGCTGCCCGGGAAAAGTTCGTGGACGACGCCAAGCGGGACGTGGAGCGCATGATGCGCCAGGCGGAGCTGGAGGCCCGCACCAAGGTCTCCGACAGCGAGGTGCTGTACGCCGCCAAGGAGAAGGCCAGACAGATCATCGCCCATGCCGAGGAGCGCTCCCGCCAGCTGTATCAGGTGGCAAATGAATACGCCGAGGACGCCTTGGCCCGGACGGAGGAGGCGGTCCAGGCCGCTCTGGACGAGGTGAAGCAGTCCCGGGTCCGGTTCCGCAGCGCCTCCGCCGAAAAGATGCAGGAGCAGCGGGAGAAGCTGGAGGCTAAGGTTGCCCAGATAGAAGAGGATGCCTAAGGGCCGGTCGACCGTAATCTATAAAATTTTGTAAAAAACGACGGAAAAATTTCGGAAACTTTTTGCGTACATCCTAGATTTAGGGGCGCTGCTTTCTACCATTGGGGTGCCGACACAAGATGTTGTGTCGGCACCTTCTTTTAGTTTTACGTCAACCGCACAAGGAAGTGCCGGAAAAGGAGCTAAAAAGGCCCAAATACCGGAAAAATGCCATATTTTCCTTTCATCCTGTCGGAAAAAAATCCTTGCATTTTTGGGTAGATTTGCTATACTCAAACTACAAGGTGGGGAAAAGTGGGAGCTTTTGGATGCCTAGTGCCACTCTTTCCCCATTCTGTCCCAAAAAGCGGGGAAAGGGGGCGGCTGATCCATGGCGCGGCTGATGGGAAAATCCAACAACAGCATCGACACCAAGGGCCGCCTGGTGATCCCCTCCAACATGCGGGAGGCGTTGGGCGACACCTTTTATATCACCATCGGCGCCGAGCACTGCCTGACCATCTATCCCCAGGCCAAGTGGGAGCAGATGTCCGAGGACATGGACGACCTGCCCTACACCGAGGCCCGGGCCCTGACGCTGCTGTACGCCAACGCGGTGGAGTGCGAGCCGGACGGCCAGGGCCGTGTGCTGATCCCCGCCAACCTGCGGAAGTATGCCGGACTGAAAAAGACGGCCACCATCGTGGGCCTGAATACCTCCGCGGAGATCTGGGACGAGGAGACCTGGGCCGCGCGGGAGCAGCGGATGCTGGAGGATGACGACATGGCGGCCGCCATGGACGCCCTGGCCCGTGCCCGGCGGAACCGTGGGTGAGTGCGCATGGAATACACACACAAATCTGTCTTGCTGAACGAGTGCATCGACGCACTGAACATCCGCCCTGACGGGGTATATGTGGACGGTACACTGGGCCGCGCGGGACACTCAAAAGAGATCGTCCAGAGGCTTGCAACCGGCCGGCTCATCTGTATCGACAGGGACATGGCAGCCATCGAAGCCGCCAAAGAGCGGCTGGCTCCATGGATGGACCGGGTGACGCTGGTCCATGGCAACTTTGCGGAGCTGGATACGGAACTGCGGGAGGCCGGTATCACCGGCGCTGACGGAATGCTCTTTGATTTGGGCGTTTCGTCTCCGCAGCTGGATGACGCCTCCCGGGGCTTTTCCTACATGCAGGACGCTCCGCTGGACATGCGGATGGACACCTCCGCTCCCCTGACCGCCCATGAGGTGGTCAACGGCTGGAGCTATGAGGAGCTGCGCCGCATCTTATATGAATACGGCGAGGAGCGCTACGCCCCCGCCATTGCCAGGGCCATCGTGCGGACCCGGGAGACCCGGCCCATCGAGACCACCCTGGAGCTGGTAGACGTCATCAAAGGGGCTATGCCTCCGGCGGCCCTGCGGGAGAAACAGCACCCCGCCAAGCGCAGCTTCCAGGCCATCCGCATCGCCGTCAACGGCGAGCTGGAGGCGCTGCCTCCCATGCTGAAGGCGGCGGTGGACTTCCTGAACCCCGGCGGACGGCTGGCGGTCATCACCTTCCACTCTCTGGAGGACCGTATCGTCAAGCGGGCCATGCAGGACATGGCCCGGGGCTGCACCTGCCCGCCGGAGTTTCCGGTGTGCGTCTGCGGCAAGAAACCCAAGATCAAGGTGCTGACCCGGAAGCCCATCGTCTCCGGAGAGGCGGAGTTGGAAGAAAATCCCCGCGCCAGAAGCGCAAAGCTGCGGGTGGCGGAGAAGTGCGAGACGTTTGACCTGTAAAACGGTCAGAACCGGAAGATACGGACGCCGGAAACAGCAAAAACAGGGACAGGCTGATGGCCTGACCCGGTGATTCAAAGGACAGGGCCCCGCAAAGGCGGAGCTTTTGTGGGGAAAGGAGAAACCAGTATGGCAGCAACGGCACGGGAATTGCGATATCGTCAGAACGGACGTGCCGTGGACGGCAGCCTGGCCCGTGATCTGGACTGGGCCGTCCGGGAACGGGAACTGCGCCATGCCGGGGAGGCCCCCCGCCATCAGGAGCAGGTCCGGCAGCAGCCCAAGGTCCATGCGGCCCCCAAGGTCCTGGTCCGGGAGCGCCAGCAGGTCTCTGTTTTCTCTTTGCTGGGCTTTGCGGCCGTGGCGGGACTGGCAGTCCTGGTGCTGATGAGCTATATTCAGCTAACCGCCCTGGCCTCTGACACCGTGGCGCTGAAAAAGCAGCTTTCCGCCCTGGAGACGGAGCATGCCACCCTCACCGCCCAGTATGAGCAGATGTTTGACCTGACCACCGTCCGGGAGGCGGCGGAGGCGGCGGGCATGACCAAGCCCAGCACCAGCCAGATCTGCTATCTGGACATGGCCGGCGGCGACACCGCCATCGTTTACCAACAGGAGGAGCCCAGTGTGCTCAGCAGCGTGCTGACCTCCCTGAACCACGGCGTTTACGCGGTGGTGGAATATTTTAAATGACCTCTGCATTATAATGCAGCAGCCCCTGCCAATGGATGGTACCGGGCGCTGCGCTGATCATACGTTACACCGCGGGGAGGGAGAAGGCCATCTTCTCGCTCCCCGCAGGTCGTTTTCGCATTCCCCGGGAATGTGGAAATGACCTGAAAACGCCTTTGCTTTCGCGCCGTTGTGCGGCGCACCTGTTCAGTCCCAAGGAGGAACCTGTCTATGCCTACCAATTCCCGCAGAAAAAGTGACGCCGCCCGCCGCGCCAACCAGGTGGTCCGCAGCAGGACCGTGCTGGTGATGGTGCTGCTGGGCGTATGCACCTTTCTGCTGCTGTTCTGGAAGCTCTACGACCTGCAGATCAACCGCCACGAGGAGCTGCAGGGGCGGGCGGTGAACCAGCAGACCCTCAGCGCGGTGGTCACCGCCTCCCGGGGCACCATCTATGACCGGAGCGGCTATATCATGGCGGCCTCCGCCACGGCGGAGACGGTCCTTTTGTCCCCACGGGATGTGGCGGCCTATGTGAAGTCCCAGGAGAAGGCCATTGAGGAAGCGCGGGAAAAGGCCGCGGAGAAGGGCCAGACCTACACGGCGCCCCAGGTGCGGGACCAGGTTTATATCGCCCGGGGCCTCAGCCGGATCCTGGGGGTGGACCAGGAGAAGATCGAAAAGTGGATGGCGGACACGGGCGATGCCTATGTGATCGTCAAGAAGAAGGTGGAGCAGGCAGAGGCCGATCAGGTCCGCCGCTTCATGAACGGCGAGATCGACCAGGAGGGCAACGAGCTCACCTTCGTCAACGACGACGGAAAAACCGTCCTGAAGGAGAACCCCAAGAAGAGTCCCACCAAGCTCCAGGGCATCTGGCTCCAGCCGGATTCCAAACGCTATTATCCGTACAGCAGCCTGGCAGCCAACGTGTTGGGCTTCGTCAACGCGGATAACCAGGGCGGCGTGGGCCTGGAGGCCAAGTACAACAGCGCTCTGGAGGGCACCGCCGGTATGACCGTCAGCGCCAAAAACGCGGCGGGCACGGAGATGCTGTACCAGTACGAGCAATACTATGACGCCGAGAATGGCCATGACCTGGTGCTGACCCTGGACGTGGAGGTCCAGTCCTATCTGGAGAAGGGTATCGAGAGCATGGTGAAAAAATTCGACGCCAAGAACGGTGCCACCGGCATTGTCATGGACGTGAACTCCGGTGCCATCGTGGCCATGGCCTCCTATCCCAATTACGACTCCAACCAGTACGGACTCCTGATCGACGAAAAACTCCAGGAAAAGCTGGATGCCACCCTGGCGAAGCTGGAGAAGAACCGCGGCAGCTACGCCACGGAGGAGGACTATCAGGCTGCCGTCAGCGCCGCCAAAAGCACGGCGGTGCAGACCTCCTGGCGCAACAAGTGCATCGACTCCACCTATGAGCCCGGCTCCACCTTCAAGCCTATTACCCTGGCTATGGCCCTGGAAGAGGGGCTGGTGAACAAGAACTCCACCTTCACCTGTACCGGCTCGGTGAAGGTCCCGGGCTGGTCCAAACCCATCAACTGCTCCAAGCGGGCGGGCCACGGCACTCAGACCCTGGAGGTGGCTGTGGGAAACTCCTGCAACCCAGCTTTCATCAGCATGGGCCTGAAGGTGGGTACGGAGACCTATTACAAATACCTCCAGGCCTTCGGCCTCATGGAGGAGACCGGCGTGGATATGATCGGCGAGGTAGCCGGCATTTTCGCCGATGAAAAGAGCTTCAATTCCAACGTGGTGTCTCTGGCCTCCTATTCCTTCGGCCAGACCTTCAACGTGACCCCCCTGGGGCTGATCCGGGCCCAGGCGGCCTGCATCAACGGCGGCTACCTGTATACGCCCTACATCCTGGAGCAGGAGCTGGACGGCGAGGGGAACATCGTCTATCAGCATGATTCTACCCCGGTGCGGCAGGTGGTCAGCGAGGAGACCTCCGCCGTGGTCCGGGAATGTTTGGAATACGTGGTGGCCTCCGGCACCGGCCGCAACGGCCAGGTGGCGGGCTACCGCATCGGCGGCAAGACCGGCACGGCCGATAAGACCGGAACCCGAACTGCCAGCAATCCCCAGGGCGACGTGGTGGTCTCCTTCATGTGCTTCGCCCCGGCGGACGATCCCCAGTACATCATGCTGCTGACTATGGATACCCCCAGCCGAAACACCGGCGTTTACGTCTCCGGCGGCAACATGGTGGCTCCCACCGCCAGCAGCATCATGGCGGATATCCTGCCTGCCCTGGGTGTGGAGCCCGACTACACCGCCGAGGAGCTGGCGGGCATGGACGCCGCCGTCCCCAATGTGGTGGGCAAGACCGCGGCGGACGCCAAGTCCATCCTGGAGAGCGCGGGCTTTTCCTGCCGCACCGTGGGTAATGGGGAGACCGTGACCGACCAGACTCCGGCGGGCGGCGCCATCGTGCCCAACAACGCCACTGTGGTGCTGTACCTGGGTGTGGAAAAGAACAATACGCCCCGGGTCATGCCCAATGTGGTGGGAAGAACGGCGTCGGAGGCCAACAGGGTCCTGGCGGACGCGGGCCTCATTATGAAGGTGTCCGGCGCCACTACCGCCAGCGCCGGCAACGTCCGGGCCATCTCCCAGAGCGTGGCTGAGGGGACGGAGCTGGAGGCCGGAACGGTGGTCACCATCCAGTTCGGCGACAGCTCGGTGCTGGATTAACGCAGGTTTTGCAGGATTTTTGGCACATTTCTCCGTATACTTCACATTTTCTGGCGTCTATAATACCATTGGATGATCAGCGGTGTATGGAACACCGGGACTGTGAAAAGGAGCAGGCTTTATGAAATTAAGAGAACTGTTGAAAAATATGGAGATCCTGTCCGCCGCGGTGGACCTGGATATGGAGATCCCGGGTGTCAGCTACGATTCCCGGACCACAAAGCCGGGGGACCTGTTCGTGGCCATGACGGGCTTCGCGGCGGACGGCCACGCTTTCATCGGTAAGGCGGCGGCCGTGGGCGCCGCGGCGGTGCTGTGCGAGAAGATTCCCGAGGAAAACATCCCCTATGTGCAGGTGGCGGATTCCCGCCGGGGGCTTGCTATGTTGGGTGCCAACTTCTTCGGCCATCCGGCGGGCAGCATGACCATGGTGGCGGTTACCGGCACCAACGGCAAGACCACCACCACCTATCTCCTGAAAAGCATCCTGGAGCAGGCCCTGGGGGCCAAGGTGGGCCTGATCGGCACCAATCAGAACATGATCGGCAGTGAGATCATTCCCACGGAGCGCACCACCCCAGAGTCCTTTGAGCTCCAGAAGCTGTTTGCCCAGATGCGGGACGCGGGCTGCACCCATGTGGTCATGGAGGCCTCCTCCCACGCCCTGGCCCTGGACCGGGTCTACGGCGTCCATTACGCCGTGGGCATTTTCACCAATCTGACCCAGGACCACCTGGATTTCCACAAGACCATGGAGGCCTACTGCGACGCCAAGGCCATCCTGTTCCGCAGTTGTGATACCGGCGTCTGCAACGCCGACGACCCCTGGACGGACCGGCTGCTGGCGGAGGCCACCTGCCGGAAGTTCACTTACAGTGAGAAGGCCGCAAGCGACCTGCGGGCGGAGGACATCTGCCTGGAAGCGGACCACATTGCCTTTACGGCCGTGACCGCCGACCAGCGGGTCCCCATCCGGGTCAATATCCCCGGTGGCTTCATGGTGTACAACACGCTGGATGTGTTGGGGGCCGCCCTGGCTCTGGGCATTTCCCTGGAAAAGAGCGCGGAAGTGCTGGCCCGTGTCCCCCATGTAAAGGGACGGGTGGAGGTGGTCCCCACCCCGGGGAGGGACTACACCATCCTCATCGACTACGCCCATTCCCCCGACGGCATGGTGAACGTGCTGTCCTCCGTCAAGGGCTTTGCCAAGGGCCGGACCGTGGCCCTCTTCGGCTGCGGTGGCGACCGGGATAAGACCAAGCGGCCCAAGATGGGCAAGGTGGCGGCGGACATCGCGGATTTCGTGGTGGTTACCACCGACAACCCCAGGACGGAAAAGCCCGCCGACATCATCGCGGATATCCTTCCGGGCCTGGAGGGCGGCGATACCCCCTACGTGGTGGTGGAGGACCGCATTGAGGCCATCCACTGGGCTATGGACCACGCGGAGAAGGACGATGTGATCGTTCTCTGCGGTAAGGGCCATGAGACCTATCAGGAAATCAATCACGTCAAGCATCATATGGATGAACGGGAGATCGTGGCGGATTATTTGAACGCTGGGAAATAAAACAAGAAAACGCACAAAAGGGAGAGAGACCTATGGAGATGATATTGCTGCTGGCGGCCCTGGTCAGCTTTGTACTGACCGTGGTGCTGGGCCGGTTTGTGCTGGCGGAGCTGCGGAAGCTGAAGGCCGGACAGGAGATCCGGAAGGACGGCCCCACCTGGCACGCCGGCAAGGCCGGCACCCCCACCATGGGAGGCATCATGTTTATCCTGGGCACCGGCATCACCGTGCTGGTCCTGGGCTGGGGACGGATGTTGGAGGGGGAATTTGACCACCTGTATGTATACCTGTTTGCCCTGATCTTCGGCCTGATCGGCTTTGTGGATGACTACCGCAAGGTCCGCCAGCACCAGAACGAGGGCCTGACCGCCAAGCAGAAGTTCATCCTGCAGCTGGCGGCCGCCGTGGTGTTCCTGGTGCTGATGCGGTACGAGGGCCTGCTGACCAACGACCTGTATATCCCGTTTTTCCAGGTCAGCGTCACCATCAACTGGATCGTGTACCTGATTTTCGCGGCCTTCGTCATCGTGGGCTGCGTCAACGCCGTGAACCTGACGGACGGCGTGGACGGCCTGGCCACCGGCGTTACCTTCGTGGTGATGGTGTTCTTCGCTGTGACCGCTGCCTTGTGGCGGCTGACCACCCTGGCCCTGCTCCCTGCCGCTCTGGCGGGAGGCTTGGCGGCCTTCTTTGTGTATAACCACCACCCGGCCAAGGTTTTCATGGGCGATACCGGCAGTCTTTTCCTGGGCGGCGCCGTGGCGGCTCTGGGCTTTGCCATGGATATGCCCCTGATCCTGATCCCTGTGGGCATCATCTACATCGCCGAAACCATGAGCGACATCATCCAGGTGGCCTATTTCAAGGCCACCCACGGCAAGCGCTTCTTCAAAATGGCGCCGCTGCACCACCACCTGGAGCTGTCCGGCTGGAGCGAGGTGAAGCTGGTGGCGGTGTTCTCCGGTATCACCCTGGTGTGCTGCGTACTGGCTTACCTGGGCGTGCAGGGACGGTATTGATCTGATTAAAATTTTGCGCGGAAAGGAGGGAAATTTTAATGGCGACACAGCGGCGTATGACGCCCGCGGAGCGGCAGGCGGCTATGAACCGCTACCAGGAGCGAAAGCGGCGGGAGCAGGAGGCCGAGCAGGCCCGCCGGGAACGGATCCAGCGGCGGAAGGAAAAGGAAGCCGAGAGCCGGGAACTGGCCAAGGGTCCCATTGATCTGCCCTTCTGCCTGCTGGTACTGCTGCTGACGGCCATTGGCCTGGTGATGCTGCTGTCCGCCAGTTTTCCCTCCGCCTATTATGAGACCGACGGCCAGGACCCCATGCACTACTTTGTTCGGCAGGGCGTCTTTGCCGCCATGGGCATCGCGGGTATGTTCCTGATCGGCAAGATCAATTACCAGCGGTTCCGGGGTGTTGCCAAGCTGATGCTGTACCTTGCCATTATCCTGCTGGTACTGGTCATCATCCCCGGCAATCCCATCGCCGTTACCCGCAACAACGCCACCCGCTGGATCGGCGTGGGCGAACTGTTTACCTTCCAGCCCTCCGAGATCGCGAAAATGGCGGTGGTGCTGTATTTTTCCGACAGCATCTCCCGAAAAAAGGATAAAATGCGCACCACCCGGTACGGCATTGCCCCCTATCTGCTGATCATGGGCGTCATCGCGGTGCTGATGATGCTGGAGCCCCACCTGTCCGGCACGGTGTTGATCCTGGGTACCGGCGCGGTGCTGATGCTGGTGGGCGGTATCAACTGGGCCTGGGTCATCGCCGCCGTGGGCGGCGCCGGCGGCGTGCTGTTCCTGATGATGTCGGGCATCATCAAATACGGCCAGAGCCGCATCGCCATGTGGCAGGATCCCTTCATTGACCCCCGGGGTGCTGGCTATCAGCTGTCCCAGAGCCTGATCTCCATCGGTTCCGGCGGCCTGCTGGGTGTGGGCCTGGGGAAAAGCCGGCAGAAGTTTCTGTACCTGCCGGAGGAGCACAACGACTTTATCTTCGCCATCATCTGCGAGGAGCTGGGCCTCATCGGTGCCACCATCATCATGCTGCTGTTCGCGGCGCTGATCCTGCGGGGCTACTGGATCGCCCTCCACGCCCGGGACCGCTTCGGCAGCCTTTTGGTAGTGGGCGTCACCACCCTGATCGCCATGCAGACGTTTCTGAACATCGGCGTGGTGACGGGCCTGCTGCCCACCACCGGCATCTCTCTGCCCTTTTTCAGCTACGGCGGCACGGCTTTGTCCATGCAGCTGGCGGAGATGGGGATCGTACTGAGTGTGTCGAGGCAGATGAAGCCCACAAAGGCAGGATAATGTAAAGAGGGGACCTTGTCCTCCCTTTACCCGCAAGGGGTACGCCGCATCCGTAAAGCAGCAGAGCTGCTAACGGCTGCGCAGTAGATTCCCCCACCAGTGACATCGGTCACTGGTGCGTGCGTCCTTGGATAACCGTTGGCGCTTTAGCGCCTTACGGATATCGCATGCCCCTTGCGGGTACAAGGACGCACAGGTCAGGGTATTTTTGTCAGGTACACGCCCTGACAAAAATGATTGAGACTTATTCATTCACTGTAGGTGAATGAACTCGGGGAAACGATGGTTTCCCCGAGACCCCTTCCAATGTAAAGCGGGGTTGATAGAATGGAAAAGAAGATAAAACGGGTCATTTTCACCTGTGGCGGCACGGCGGGCCATGTGAATCCCGCCATCGCCCTGGCGCAGCTGATGCACGAAAAGGACCCCAATACAGGATTCCTCTTCGTGGGGGCGGAGCGGGGGCTGGAAAAGGATCTGGTACCCAAGGCGGGCTATGATTTCCGCACGGTCCATATCTCCAGCTTTCACCGTTCGCTGAAGCCCGCGGAGATCAGACACAATCTGGTATCTCTCTATAACTTGACCCGGGCACCTCGGGAGGCAAAGGCCATCCTGCGGGAGTTCCGGCCCGATGTAGTCATCGGCACCGGCGGCTACGCCAGCTATCCCATGGTGAAGGCCGCCGCCAAGGCGGGCATCCCCACGGCGGTCCATGAGTCCAACATGGTGCCGGGTCTCACCACCGAAATGCTGGAGCCCTTCGCGGACCGGGTCATGGTGGGCTTTGAGTCCTGCCGCCAACACTACAAGCGCCCGGACAAGGTGGTGGTCACCGGCACGCCGGTGCGGGGGGATTTCTTTGATTTGACGAAGGAGCAGGCGAAGCAGAAGCTGGGCGTGGATGACGGCCGGCCCCTGATCGTCTCCTTCTGGGGGTCCCTGGGCGCCGCCGGCATGAACCGCCAGATGGCGGATTTCCTGGCCCTGGAAGCGGCAAAAGAGCCCTTCCACCACATCCATGCCGCCGGAAAAGGCGGTTATCCGGTGGTTCTCGACCTGCTGAAGGAAAAGGGCGTGGACTTGAAGCAGCATCCATCCCTGCAGGTGCGGGAGTATATTTACGACATGGCGCAGGTGATGCGGGGGGCGGATTTAGTTATCTGCCGGGCCGGTGCCTCCACCATCAGTGAGCTGACGGCCCTGGGCGTACCCGCCCTGATCGTGCCGTCTCCCTATGTGACCAACAACCACCAGGAGAAGAACGCCCGGGTGCTGGAAGAGGCCGGCGGCGCGGCGGTGCTGCTGGAAAAGGACAGTTCCGGCCAGGCCCTGTTCCAGGCGGCCTGCGGTATCCTCCGGAACCCGGAGAAGCAGGCCAATATGGAAAAAGCCATGGCCGCACTGGGAATCCGGGACGCCACGGAGCGCCTTTACCAGACGATTTTGCAGATCACCCAGTAACCAGAAATCTCCCTCCCCCATAGGATGGACTGTTGAACCATTCTTTGGGAGCGGAGGGAACGTGTATGAGCCAGCTTTTGGTGAGGGGCGGCAGGCGCCTTGACGGCGAGGTGACGGTCCAGGGGGCCAAGAACAGTGTCCTGCCCATCCTGGCGGCCACGCTGCTGACCGGGGACCAGGTGAAGCTGCGGGGATGTCCCCGCCTGCGGGACGTGGACGCCTCGATCCGCATTTTACAGAGCCTGGGCTGCGATGCCAGCTGGGAGGACGACGGCCTGGTGGTGAATACCACCGGTTTGCAGGGCTGTGCCATCTCTGATACATTGATGCGGGAAATGCGGTCTTCCGCCATTTTCCTGGGGGCCATCCTGGCCCGGTGCGGCCGGGCGGAGCTCAGCTATCCCGGCGGCTGTGAGCTGGGGCCCAGGCCCATCGACCTGCACCTGGCAGGGCTGCGGGACCTGGGAGCGGAGATCGACGACACTGGCGGGCATCTGCATTGCAGGGCTTCCCGCCTGCGGGGCACCGATCTGGTGCTGAGCCTTCCTTCGGTGGGCGCCACGGAGAACCTGATGCTGGCGGCCTGCGGGGCCGAGGGGGTCACCTCCATTGCCAACGCCGCCCGGGAGCCGGAGATCGTGGACCTCCAGAACTTCCTGAATGCCTGCGGGGCCAGGGTGTCCGGAGCGGGGACCTCCACCATCACTGTGGAGGGGGGCCAAAGTCTCCACGGGTGTACCTATACCGTGATGCCGGACCGCATCGCAGCAGCCACCTACCTGTGCGCGGCGGCCTCCGCCGGAGGCAGGGCCTTCCTGCGGGGCGCCCGGGAGGAGCATCTGGCCACCGTCACGGCCCTGCTGCGGGAGGCGGGCTGCACCGTGAGATCCGACGCAGCGGGCATTGCCTGCACCTGTGAAAAGCGGCTGAAGGCAGTCCGCCCCGTGCGGACGGCGCCCTATCCGGGCTTTCCCACGGACGCCCAGGCGGTGCTCATGGCGGCGCTGCTGCGGAGCCGGGGCACCACGGTCTTTGAGGAGAATATTTTTGAAAACCGCTACCGCCATGTGGATGAGCTGATCCGCATGGGGGCGGACATTCAGGTGTCCGGCCGGGTGGCGGTGGTCAGCGGGACGGACACCCTGTATGGTGCTTCCGTCCAGTGTACGGACCTGCGGGGCGGGGCGGCGTTGTGCGTGGCGGCCCTGGCTGCGGAGGGAGAGAGCCGCATCATGCGGATCGGTCACATCGACCGGGGCTACGAGAATTTGGAACGGGACCTGTCTGCCCTTGGAGCGGATATCGTCCGGATAGAAACAGAGCAGATCGAGGGGTAACTTCATGGCAAGACGCAGAAATTCCAGCCGGCGGCGCAGGGGAAGCTTTGGCTTCCTCTATAAGCTGCTGTCCATATTGGTGATCTGCGGCGCTGTGGTGGCCGCCGTGACGCTGTTTTTCCGGGTGGACCAGGTGGAGATCCTGGGGGAGCAGCGGTACACCGAGGAGCAGATCCGGCAGGCCTCGGCCATTGAAAACGGCGACAACCTTTACCTGCTGAACAAGAACACCGTGGCCGGCAGCATCCGGGCGGCGCTGCCCTACATCGAGGAGATCCGCATCAACCGGCGGCTGCCGGACACCCTGGTGATCGAGGTGAAGGAATGCGGGACCCCCTTCGCCCTGGTGCAGGACGGCAGCGCCTGGCTCATCAGCCCCAAGGGCATGCTGGTGGACCAGCTGGAGCCCTCCGCAGTGGCGAATTATAGCCTGATCTCCGGGTGTCAGCTGCTGGCGCCCACCGTGGGAACGTCCATGGCCTTGGCCACCGAGTACGCCTCCCAGCAGGAGAGCCTGCTGGACCTGATGGCGGCTCTGGAGGAGGCGGAAATGCTGGAGGATGTGGACGGCATCCGCCTGGATGAGCTATCCACCATTCAGATGGATTATCTGGGCCGCTTCACCGTGAAGATGCCCTACGGCGCCGACTATCCCATGAAGCTGAAAATTCTGCGCCAGGCCATGGAGAGCGGGAAGGTGCAGGACAACATGACCGGCACCTTCGACATGACGCGGGAGAGCGGACGGATCTATCTGGACCAGAGCACGCGGTGAAAAGAGAAGGGCGGCGCGGGAAACCCGCCGCTCCTTCCTTTTTCAGAAAAAAACATGGGAAAACGTGTCGGGACACTTGACCGGAGGGGGAAAGTGTCTTACAATAAACTAAATAGCCTGTACCACAGGATATTGGGTCAAACGACGGGCTTTTCGGCCCGTTTCTACAAATGATAGCAGGAGGCACCAGTATGGCATTTGGATTGGAAACAGGTCCTGATACCGTTGTGAATATCAAAGTCATCGGCGTGGGCGGCGCTGGCAACAACGTCGTGAACCGCATGGTCCGTTCCGGGACCAAGGGCGTGGAGTTTGTGGCGGTCAACACCGACAAGCAGGCGCTGAACGTCTCCAGCGCTACCTATAAGATCCAGATCGGCGAGAAGCTGACCCACGGGCAGGGCGCCGGTTCCGACCCGGAGGTGGGCCGCAAGTCCGCCGAGGAGAGCCGCAACCAGATCGCCAAGGCCCTGGAGGACACCGACATGGTGTTCATCACCGCCGGCATGGGCGGCGGCACCGGCACCGGCGCGGCGCCCATCGTGGCGGAGATCGCCAAGGAGATGGACATCCTCACCGTGGCCGTGGTCACCAAGCCCTTCGGCTTTGAGGGCCGCCGCCGGATGCAGCAGGCCGAGGCTGGCATTGCCGAGCTGCAGGATAAGCTGGATTCCCTGGTGATCATCCCTAACGAGCGGCTAAAGCACGCCACCGACCAGAAGATCACCTTTGCCAACGCTTTTGAGATCGCCGACGATGTGCTGCGCCAGGCGGTGCAGTCCATCTCCGACCTGATCCGGGATACCGGCTTCATCAACCTGGACTTCGCCGACGTCACCGCCATCATGAAGAACGCCGGCATGGCCCACATGGGCGTTGGCCGCGCCGCAGGCAAGGGCAAGGCCGAGGAGGCCGCCAAGATGGCTATTTCCAGCCCCCTGCTGGAGACCAGTATCGAAGGTGCCAAGGGCGTCCTCATCAACGTCACCGGCTCCATGGACATCGGCCTGGAGGAAGTGGAGCAGGCCGCCTCTCTGGTGCAGCAGGCCGTCCATCCCGACGCGCTCACCATCTTCGGCGCCACCTTCGACGAGACGCTGGATGACGAGATCCGCGTCACGGTCATTGCCACCGGCTTTGACAAGGTGACAACTTCCCTGCCCAAGGTTGCTGCTGCTACCGCTGCCGAGCGGCCTGTGGTCAATGAGGTGAAGCCCATTGACGCGGAGGCGGAGCTGAAGCAGGAGGAAGAAGAGGACGATCCCTTCGACGATATTTTCAAAATTTTCAACAAGCGCGATTGATCGTTAAATATTGGAGGACCTCACAGTCTTTTGGCTGTGAGGTCCTTTTTTCGCCCGGATTTTCAGGAAAGCAAAAAACCACCATGGGGCCGCTGCCGCTTTTTGCTGGGTGTGGCCTGCGGGCGGACAGCAGAAGATAACCCAGCCGGAACATCCGGCGGTTTGCGATTTTTTTGGAAAGGAGTGTTTTTTGGATTGTATGGAACATCGGGAACAAAAAAGCGGCTTCTGCGGTTTGGAACGGCGTGCCTCCTGGCGGTTCTGGCCTGCTCCGCAAGCATGGCCACGGCCGCCGAGATGACGCCCCGGATGCTGGTGCCGGTGGGACACACCGTGGGCATCAAGCTGTTTGCCCGGGGCGTGGTGGTGGTGAAGCTCTCGGACGGCGGCACGCCCGCCCGGGCCTGCGGACTGCGGGCGGGAGATGTCATCGTCAAATGCGGCGGCAGTACAGTGACCTCCACGGAGCAGTTCCAGGCGCTTCTGCAAAAAAGCGACGGCAGCACCACCGACCTCCAGGTGCAGCGCCAGGGCGACCCGGTGACCCTGACCGTGGAGCCGGCACCCAATGACCAGGGCGTCTACTGCATTGGCGCCTGGATCCGGGACAGTATGGCGGGCATCGGCACCATGACCTATTATGACCCGGCCACGGGCGTATTCGGCGCCCTGGGCCACGGCATCACCGATGTGGATACCGCCCAGCTGATGCCCTTTGCGGACGGATCCATCCTGCCTTCCACGGTAAAAGCAGTGAAAAAAGGGACCGCGGGCTGTGCCGGTGAGCTGAAGGGTGACTTTGACCTGACGGCTGACCTGGGTGACCTGTACGCCAATACCAATTGCGGTGTTTTCGGAACGCTGGATGCAGCGGATCATGCCGCGGTGCTGGGCGAAGCAGTACCCACCGGCACGGCAAAAGCAGGGCCCGCCGTGATCCGGGCCAATGTCCGGGGCGACACGGTAGAGGAATATGATGTGGAAATTTTGAAGGTGATCCCCAATGCCTCCGATGGCCGGGAGATGGTGCTCTCCGTAACGGACCCGGAGCTGATCGCCATTACCGGCGGCATCGTGCAGGGCATGAGCGGCAGTCCGATCATCCAGAACGGCAAGCTGGTGGGCGCCGTGACTCACGTTTTGCTGAATGATCCTTGTAAAGGATATGGAATTTCCATGGAAACTATGCTGAGTGCGGCGTAAAAGCATAAAAAAGTACGAAGGCGGGAGAAATCCCGCCTTCGCACTGGATAAAACTGAAAAAATGGTATATAATTTCTATACGCCGGGGTATACATCAGAACGTGGGACTTTCCCGCAGTTTTTCGTTGAGCTTCCGATAGATGCGTTCCCGCATCCAGGGTTCCGAGGAGGCGGCCACCGCGTCCTCCAGGGCAAACCAGGCCACCCGGCTGTTCTCATCCGGCTTGCTGCGAATGGGGGCCGCAGGGTCGGCTTCCAGCAAGAAGGTGACGTTCATGTGGAGATGGGAGGAGACGTATTCTCCACGCTTTTCGTGGCCGGAGACCGGCAGGATTTCCACTGAAAAAAGTCGATCCGATACGGGGCGGGCGGATACGCCGCTCTCTTCCCGGACCTCCCGCAGGGCCACTGCCAGCAGGTCCTGTTCTCCGTCGGCGTGGCCGCCCAGCCAGGCCCAGGAGTCGTACAGATTGTGGTAGGCCATCAGGACCCGGGTCCGGTCCGGACTCACCACCCAGGCGGAGACCGTCAGGTGGGCGGCGGTATTTTCCCGGTGAAACAGGTCCTCGCCGCTTTCCAGACGGCGGAGAAGCTCCGCGGTGTCCCGTTCTTCCTGGGGGTTCCAGGGCCAATATGCGTGCAGCGCTGATAAAAGGTCCATATGCGTCTCCTGTTAAAAGTTTTCTTCATGATACCATATCCGCACCCAAAAGGAAAGCCGCAATCCCATGGGCCGCAGGGAATTGCGGCGGGTCTCGAAAAATGTGTCGAACGATTCTGGAATTATTTTACAGTTGGAACTTGAAAAAACTGTAAGTTTATGCTAGTTTATAGAAAACGTGAATTAAAGCGTTACGAATCCGTCGCAAATCAAAATTCTTTGTAAAGGAAAGGTAGCATGGAAAACAGGAAAACCGTATTACTGGCAGATGCCAACGAAGAATTCCGCAGCATGTTGCGGGAGGTGATCGAGAAAACAGAAGAATTTGCCGTGGTGGGGTCTACGGGTGACGGGACGGAAGCTTTACAGATTCTGGAGCAGAAGAATCCGGATGTGGCACTGATGGACCTGGTCCTGCCGGGGACAGACGGTGTCAGTATCCTTCGGCAGTTGAAGGAGCAGCAGGGCAAGACCAAGGTGATCGTGCTCTCCGCTTTCTGTACAGACCAGGTAGTGGCGGAGGCCATGGGCCTGGGTGCCGTTTATTTCCTGCCCAAGCCCTGTGAGGTAGGGACCCTGCTGGAACGGATGCGGATGGCCTTTGGCCAGCCGGCCACACCGGAGGAGCACGCCGTGGCCCTGAAGAACCGGGTGACAGCGGTGATCCACGAGATCGGTGTTCCGGCCCATATCAAGGGCTATCAGTATCTGCGGGAGGCCATCATCATCGCCGTGAACGACATGG
>CAYWYW010000023.1:0-24452 GCA_964462715.1 uncultured Oscillibacter sp. | reverse complement strand
GTCAGACCGAAGGCGCCGATCTTGCGGCCGCTCAGCAGGTCAGGCAGATACTTGCGCTTCTGCTCCTCGGTGCCGTTCTCAAAGATGGGAGCGCAGCACAGGGAGGTGTGAGCAGACACGATGACGGCGGTGGTACCGCAGACCTTGGCCAGCTCTTCCACGCACATGGCGTAGGACAGGACGTCGCCGCCGGCGCCGCCGTATTCCTTGGGGAAGTAGATGCCCATCATCCCCAGCTTGGCCATCTTCTGGACGGTCTCCATGGGGAAGCGCTCTTCTTCGTCGATCTCCTCGGCCAAGGGCTTGACTTCGTTCTCGGCGAATTCGCGGTACATCTTACGGAGCATCAGCTGCTCATTTGTCAGATGAAAATCCATACCATTTACTCCTTTACTAATAAGGTTCTTACTTGGAATAATCGTAGAAGCCCTTGCCGGTCTTCTTGCCCAGCAGGCCACCGCGGACCATCTTCTTCAGCAGCAGAGCGGGACGATACTTGGGATCGCCGGTCTCGTTGAAGAGGGTCTCCATGATGGCCAGGCAGACGTCCAGGCCGATGAAGTCGCCCAGAGCCAGGGGACCCATGGGATGGTTGGCGCCCAGACGCATGGACTTGTCGATGTCCTCCACGGAGGCGACGCCGGTCTCCACCAGGCCGATGGCCTCATTGATCATGGGGATCAGGATCTTGTTGACCACGAAGCCGGGAGCCTCAGCCACCTCGACGGGATCCTTGCCGATCTCCTGAGACAGCTTGTAGACGAAATCGAAGGTCTCCTGGGTGGTGTTGGCACCGCGGATGATCTCCACCAGCTTCATGCTGGGAACGGGATTGAAGAAGTGCATGCCGATGACGGGATGCTTCAGGCCGTGACCCATCTCGGTGATGGACAGAGAAGAGGTATTGGAAGCGAAAATGGCCTCGGGCTTGCACATGGCGTCCAGCTCGTTCAGCAGCTCCTTCTTGGTGGCCATGTCTTCCTTGACGCACTCGATGATCAGGTCGGCGTCAGCACAGGCGGACTTCTCTTCCACCAGAACGTTGGCCAGCAGGGCGTCCACGGCCTCCTGGGTCATCTTGCCCTTCTCCACGCGCTTCTGCAGGGAAGCAGCCAGCTTATCCTTGTGCTTCTGAGCGGAAGTGACAGAGCTTGCATACATCAGAGCGGTGTGGCCCTTCGCGGCGAAAACCTGAGCGATGCCGCTGCCCATGGTACCTGCGCCAAAAATTGCTACCTTCATGATTGTTCCTCCTGTAATTTCGTTTCTGTTTTAAAATACGATCAGCGTCTTACATGCGGGGAAATCAGAGCAAATCCCTAGATTGCCAATTTACTCACAATGCTTATTATAGGGGTATGTTATAAATTTATCAAGTGCAAATTTCGAGTTTCGCATGCAATTTTTACTTTTTTACACTTCATACAAATTCCTCGTTAAATTTTATACAATTTTGTTAACTGATTAACAGGGCAACCCTTTTTCTGTCCTCTTTTTCTGTAGGCACCCCCATTTACAGAACCGATTTCCTGTGGTAAAATCATCCTGCCGCCACAATACCTTGTGGCAAACGGATTTGAAACTCAAAATAACGTCCCAGGAGGATGTATGTATGCGAATGCGGAAAAAGAAAAATCTGGTCCCCCGGATGGAACGCTGCGGTGACTTTCTGATTCGGGACCCCTATGACCGTGCCGGGCACTGGCGCAGCCTGATGCCGGATGCCCGGGAGCTGCGGCTGGAGCTGGGCTGCGGCAAGGGCCGCTTCACCGCCGGGACCGCGGCGGCGGAGCCGGACGTCCTGTTTATCGCCGTGGAGATGGTCCCCGACGCCATGGTGGTGGCCATGGAGCGGTGCGTAAACGCCGGTCTGACCAACGTCTACTTCGTGGACGCCAACGCCGATCAGCTTCCTTCCTTCTTCGCCCCCGGCGAGGTGGACCGGATCTACCTGAATTTCTCCGATCCCTGGCCCAGCAACCGTCACGCTAAGCGCCGCCTGACCCACGGCAACTTCCTGAAGCTGTACCGGCAGGTGCTGAAGGAGGGCGGCCAGATCCACTTCAAGACGGACAACCAGCCCCTGTTCGAGTTTTCCGTGGAGGAGATCCCCAACTTCGGTTTCACCCTGTCAGAGGTCACACGGAACCTCCATGAACACGGCCCGGTGGGAGTCATGACGGACTACGAGGCCAAGTTCTATGAGCAGGGACTTCCCATCAACCGGCTGGTTGCCACCATGGTTCCCTGGGAAGAGCCTTTCCCTGCCACCATTAAGGATCTGCGGGAGCGGTGGCTGGACACCTTTGCCGCCGGTATCTCCGAGGAGGACCTGGGCAAATATGTACTGGCAGGCGGCAGCTATCTCTGGAATATCTTCTACGAGAAACTGGTGCCCTGCCTGGAGGGCGACGCGGCCCGCAAAGCTCTGGCGGCGCTGCCGGATACCGAATGCTACCGTTTTTATAAAGAATATCCTCCTCAGGACCAGCCCCGCATCAAGGCCATTCCTATGGCGGAGGTCTCTTCCCTGCCCGATGACCTGGACTGGTATCTGGTGGACAGGGACTTCACCTGGACCTATGTCCATACCCACGAAGAGGATTACGGCCCCTATTTCTGCAAATTATGATAAAGATGCCGCTTGTCCGGTGTTGGACAGGCGGCACTTTTGCTGTTTCCCGAAGTGGATGACGGAGCCGGTAGTTTCCGCAACCAACAAAAAAACAGCGCCCCGAACTCGGGACGCTGTTTTGATGTGCCAAAATCAGGCCTTCTTGGCGATCTCAGTCAGCTGGGTGAAGGCGGCGGCGTCGTTGACAGCCAGCTCGGCCAGCATCTTGCGGTTGATCTCGATGCCAGCGACCTTCAGGCCGTGCATGAAGGTGGAGTAGTTCATACCGTTCAGCTTGCAGGCGGCGGAGATGCGGGTAATCCACAGGGAGCGGAAATCACGCTTCTTCAGGCGGCGGCCGGCATAAGCCTGGGTCAGGGCCTTCATCACTGCCTCGTTGGCAACGCGGAAGTGCTTGGAGCGGGAGCCCCAATAGCCCTTGGCCATCTTCATCACTTTATTTCTTCTCTTGCGCGTCATCATCGCGCCCTTAACTCTAGCCATTCTAATAAGCCTCCTATTCTAAACGTCTCGTATCTTACTTGTAGGGGATCATCTTGCGGACGGCGTCCATGTTGGTGACGTCGGCATAGCCGCCGGCACGCAGGCGACGGGTACGCTTGGTGTCCTTCTTGGTCAGGATGTGGCTCTTGAAGGCCTTGGCGCGCTTGACCTTGCCGGTCTTGGTGAGGTTGAATCTCTTCTTGGCACCGCTATGGGTTTTCAGCTTAGGCATCGTAGTTAGCTCCTTCCGTATAATGAAAAATCTGATTGCTGACGTACTGGTTATTTCCCGCCCTTGGGAGAGAGGAAGATGGACATCATCCGGCCCTCCAGCTTGGCGCCCTTGTCCAGGCTGGCAGTCTCGGCACACTGCTCGGCAAACTTATCAAGCAGATCCCTGCCGATGTCGGTATGCGCCATTTCACGGCCGCGGAAACGGACAGAGACCTTGACACGGTTGCCGTCGGCAATGAACTTCTGTGCGTTCTTCAGTTTCGTGTTGAAGTCTCCAACATCGATACCGGGAGACATGCGGATCTCCTTGATCTCCACCACATGCTGGTTCTTTCTGGCTTCCTTCTCCCGCTTGCTCTGCTCGAAACGGAACTTGCCGTAATTCATCAGCTTGCAGACCGGGGGAACAGCCTGGGGTGAGATCTTGACCAGGTCCAGACCCTGCTCATCGGCGATCTTCAATGCCTCAGCGGGAGCCATAATGCCCAGCTGCTCGCCTTGGGAACCGATCAGGCGGATTTCCTTGTCGCGGATGTCCTCATTCAGTTCATGCACTAACTTAGCTATGGTCGAAGCACCTCCATCCAAAAATCACAAAACGCGGATACCACCACATGGCATCCGCGCAACAACAAACCGCCGGGACCGGCAGTCTGGTAACAACGTTGTTGACCTCTTTGCCCATTGGCTGGAGGTGAGGCGGATGCAATCAGCCTTCTTTGTTTTGCTCAGCTAGTATATCAGACCCCTTTTTGTTTGTCAACAGCATTTTTGCGATTTTTACGTATATTTTCCGGTCGGGCCGTCAACAATAGCCCTGTACGCAGCCAAGCCGAAAGGAGGTGTTCCTCGTGCAGAACAACCGTGAAAATAACCAGAACGAGCGCAACCAGAACCAGAATCAGCGTGACAGCAAGCAGCAGAAGCAGCAGAACCAGCAGGACCAGCGCAACCAGAAGGAAAACCGCAAGTAACATTCTTCCTCTTTTCCTCTTTCAGAACACGCGGCAGGCCGCAAAGCCCGCCGCGTGTTCTTTTTACTATACATTATATAAATATAGTCGGACGCATTCTCAAAAAGTTCCCGCTTTTCCGGTTTTTCTTGCATCTTTCCTCCATATCTGCTATCCTATCCCACGATACGATCTTATTCAAGCGAGGAATATCCGAATGAAAAACCGGGAAAAGCTCATTGGCTGCCTCTGCGCCGCCTTCACCATCGTCGTCTGGGGCTCCACCTTCATCTCCAGCAAAAAACTCCTGACCCTCTACTCCCCCGCCCAGATCATGCTGACCCGCTTTCTTCTGGCCTACGGTGCCCTTTGGCTGGTGCGGCCCAGGAAGCTGTCCCTGCCCCGGCGGACGGAATCCATTTTCCTGCTGCTGGGCCTTTCCGGCTGCTCTCTTTACTTTTACACGGAGAATTCAGCCCTGACCTACACCCTGGCCTCCAACGTCAGCATCATCGTGGCCGCCGCCCCCATCTTCACCGCCGTCCTGGCCCACTTCGCAGGGCTGGAGCGGTTCCGCTCCGGCACGCTGCTTGGCTTTCTGGTGGCCTTCTCCGGCGTCATCCTGGTGGTGTGCAACGGTACCTTCGTACTGAAGCTGAATCCCCGGGGTGACCTGCTGGCTCTGGGAGCCGCCGCCTGCTGGTCTGTTTACTCCGTCCTGATCCGCCGCCTGGATGACGGGCTGGACCCTCTGCTGGTCACCCGGCGGACCCTCTTCTGGGGCATTGTCACCGCCCTGCCACTGGTGCTGCTGAAAGGCCGTCCATACCCCGCGGAGGCCCTGCTTTCCCCCGCCGTTGCCGGCAACTTTCTCTTTCTGGGGCTCGTCGGCAGCTGTCTCTGCTATGTGCTGTGGAACCGGGCCTTCTATTACCTGGGCGTGGTCACTACCAACTCCTTCATTTATATTCAGCCCTTCGTCACCATCCTGGTGGGCTGGCTCTTTCTGAAGGAGCCTATCTCCCCCCTGGCCCTGGTGGGTGCGGCCCTCATCACCGCGGGCGTGGTGGTGGCCCAGCGGACGCCGAAAAAACAACACGCAGGTCATTGACCTGCGTGTTGTTTTCCTATCTGGGAATGAATTGCAGATTTGCGTCGACACGACCGCCGATGCCGTCAATGGAGCAGCTGCTGGAGAACTGCCAGTAGTCCATCTGATAGTAGAAGGAAGGACACAAACTCTCGGACTTCTCGCTCTTGTACTCGGGATACCAGGCCAGATACGGCTCGATGGCTCCCTGGTCATATTTAATGTAGCTGACATACTGTCCCGCGTAGACCATGGCGTCATATCCGGCCTCCTCGATGCGCTGGCAGAAGGCCACCGCGCAGGCCGTGGCCATTTCGGGAGAGGTTCCGTAGACCCGGTACGTGGAATCGTGCATCTCCCAGTCGTAGGCCACAGGCCCGTCGATCTCCAGGTCCTCCAGCAATCCCAGCACGAAGTCCGCCTCCTCGATGGCCTCCTCCACAGTGATGGCCTGGGCGAAAAAGTAAACGCCGGTCTCGATCCCCGCCGCCATGGCGCCCTGGATATTCTCCCGGTAATACTGGTCCGCGTGAATCTCTCCGGTGGAGGTGCCCCGCAGGCCGATGCGGACCATGACGAACTCCACGCCGTCATCCGCCACGGCCTCCCAGTCGATGGTGTTGTTTTCACTGGCCCGGTTCTGGTAGGCAGACACGTCAATGCCAAAACGGGTATCAAAATCACCGCCAAGATATTCCAGCCGGTCTCCGTTCCAGGCGAAGTCCCCCTCGTACAGGCGGCTCTTTTCCACGCCCTTGTAAATGGGGATCTCCTTACCACTATAAGTAAAAGTCCCACTGGTCTTACCGGGAACGTATACCTCCTCCGGCTTGAGACCGGGCTTTTCTTCCTCCTCCGGTTTCTCTTCCGGCTCCTCCGGGAGCTGTGCCGGATTTTTCTTCCGCCAGGTAGGCTCCACGCTGCTGAAATTCCGGATACTTCCCTCAAGGACTACATCCTCCAGGACTACCTCCCCCTGAACGCCCGGCGCCAGGATTAGGTCTCCCATGATCGTCATGCCGGACAGGGTGGCGCCGTCAGGACTGCTGACCATCAAGGTGCCATATACATCTTCCTTGTACGGCTCCGTAGTCTGGACCAGGGTCTGGATCATGTTGCCCAGGATGTTGACGATCTCCGCCCGGGTAATAGGGTCTGTGGGACGGAAATTGCCGTCCATGGCGTCGTTCACATAGCCCCGGACCGTCATTTCCGCCACGGAAGGACGGGCGTATTCCGATATTTGGTCCGCGTCTCCGTAGGGCAGCCAGGTGGTCTCCGCGTCAACGTGAAAAGCCCGGGCGATCATGGTGACGGCCTGCTGGCGGGTAATGGTGTCTCCCGCCAGGGCCTTGCCGTTGTTGCCCAGGTACACCCCGGCGGCATTCAGCTTCAAAATAGCCTCTTCCCAGTAGTTGCCTTTGATGTCCGAGAAAGTGTCCACGGGAGAGACCGCCTGGAAATGGAGGAAGCGGTCCATGATACCCGCAAAGGCCCCCCGTGTAATGGAAGCATCCGGCCGGAAGGTCCCGTCCTCATAGCCCTGAATAATGCTGTATTCCTGGCTCCACTTATTGATGGCTCCCTCAGCCCAGTGGCCCTCCGTATCAGAAAAAGCCCCGGCAGTGGTCAGCAGCAGCCCCGTGGCCAGCGCCCCGCAGGCCAGCCATTTCGGCAGTTGAAATCGTTTCATGGCAGTTCCTTTCTGTCGGTAATTGTCGAAGCGTATCACAGAAAAAACACCGCAGCCCCCGCTGGGCTGCAGTGTTATGTCACCTTAATAACAGCGCCTACCGTTATTATACCGGAGATTCCCATTGCGGTCAATATCTGACTTTTGATTTTCCAAAAAATATTATGTCGCCCTAATAGGCAGTGAACAGTTCATCCAGATAAGCGAAGGATCGGCTTTCTTCACCGTACGCCAGCAGCGGCTTGGCCTGCTTCATTTGTTTCACAGGCGGGAGAAAATCGGCAGAACAACTAAAATTATCTCCATATTTTGGTCGTTTTGCCATATATCACCTGTTGCAAAGTAAACCTCTCCATGACTTTTGTTTCACCTCGGGAAATGGTTATGGAAACACCCAAAACGCGGCTTCCGTCCCGCGCGTCCCTCTCATTTTGGAGGGACAGTCTGATTTTGGAAACAGGCTTTCGCTCCGGACAGCTGTCCCGGGCGATGGGCTCCTCCCGGAACACCGACAGGGCCAAGCCGATCAGCCCCATGGTCACCACCGTGGGCAGGTTGCCCGTCACCAGAGGCATGGAAGCAGAGAACAGGATATAGCCAAGATTCTGCATGACGCTGAACAACATTTGCAAACCCAGGGGCAGAATGACCGACAAGGCAACCAGCCGCCCCGCCTGATTCCTCTGCCGCAGGCATTTCCAGAGGAGCCAAAGAAGCAGTCCCGCCACCGCCAGCACCAGCAGCAGGAATGGCAGCCAGCCCAGCTTGTAGATGACCGTGGACAGGAGAAAATCACGGCTCCACTCCGGTACAGTCCTTTCAAAGGGGTATGGAGAGACCGCTTCGCTCCAGCTTCCCATTCCCACCCATTGAGAAACCGAAAGTGCGTTCCGGACTGACACGGCCTGATACCCGCTCCCTAATGGGTCCACCTCCGGGTGCAGGAACATCAAAAGGCGGCCCTGATACCAGCCATTCTTCCAGACCTGCCATACTACGCTCCCGGCCATGGCCGCCGCGATCCCCAGCACCACCGCCGCGGTTTTTCCCCGGCCCAAGCCGAACCAGTCCGCGCCGGCGGCGGCCAGAAGCAAAACAAAGCCTGTCACCATCAACAGCAGAACACCCAGGGCATACGGCGTCAGCCATCCGATTACCGCCAGTGGGACACTGCCAAGAACGGCAAGTAAAACTCCTTTCCACCCATTCCCCCGGCAGTGGTATAGCCAAACTGCGTATACTGTGGGATACAGCAGCACCACGTAGCGGGTATAGTAGGAGGCATAATTCCGCATGGGCGACAGCCAAAGGGACAGCATTCCTAAAATCAATGCGCCGACATACACCCACCGGGCATGGCGGGTCAGCCAGGTATAATCCAAAAAATAGGCACCAAGCAGACAGGCAGTCCCCAATAGGAGGGCGACAGTCGTAAACACTGGAGAAATATTCTCATAAATCTCCGCGCCGGAAGCGGTCAGCCACACCCGCAGAATGCCGCCTAACAAAGCCAGCGTCATAGTAGCCACCAGCAGCCCCCACTGGGGCTTTGGCCGGTGGACCCGGTCCAGCTCCGTGCCAACGCTCACCGGGTCTCCCATCTCCTCCACGGCCAGGCGCTCCGCCGCCTCTGGGGCATTGCCTTCCTCCAGAAAGGCGTCCCGCTGATCCATCAGATGTTGCTCCAGTTCCCGGACCACCACCGGACGGGCCCGCTTCCACCGGATCTGCTCCTGCACCGTGTCCAGGTACTCCCACATGGTCTCAGCCAAAGCAGGCACCCCCTTTCAGCACCCGGCCCACGGCCCGGGCATAGGCGTTCCAGGATTCCTCTTTCTCCCGCAGGGCGGCACCGCCCTCTTTTGTCAGATGGTAATACCGCCGTGGCTTCCCGGCGGCGGCCTCCCGCTCGTAGGCGGTGACGAACCCCTTCTCCTCCAGACCGTGGAGCAGCGGATACAACGTTCCCGCCTTCAGGTGAAAGGTGTCGTCGGAGCGGCGTTTCAACTCCTCGATCATCTGATAGCCGTACTTGTCCCCATCCTCCAGCAGCTTCAGCACCAGCAGCGCCACGCTGCCGCTGACCAGGCTCTTGTCGATCTCCATGGGTATCCCTCCTTATATAGGTTTCCTATATATTATATCGACAATCTATATATGTCAAGAGAAAGATACGTCGGGATAAATACATCCCGACGTTTTCTGCCGTGTATCAGATCAGCGCCAGTGTTTTCAGTAGATACAGCCACCCTGTAAAGGAAAAGGCGCTGCACACTGTGGTCAGCATCACCGCGCCGGAGGACAGCGTTCCATCGTGGCCCATGCTGCGGGCCATGCTGAAACAGCTGACGGTGGTGGGCGAGCCCAGCATAACCAGCATCGCCATCAGCATCTCTCCCCGCCATCCCAGCCAGACGGCAGCGGGCAGAAACAGCGCCGTGAAGATCACCAGCTTGAACATACTGCACACCAGGGTGGGCTTCCAGCAGCCAACAGCCTTCCGGGAATCGATGGAAGCCCCCAGGGCAATGAGGCCCATGGGCGTAGCAGTCGCGGCCAGGCTGGAAACCGCCCGTTTCATAATGACCGGCTGGGGAAGCTTCAGCAGGGACCAGATCAAGCCCGCTGCAATGCCGAGAATGATAGGATTGGTGACGATGCCCCGGAAAGTCCTGCCCAGGGTCCCGTGGTCCAAATGGCCGCCATCCGGTGCCATCAGTGTCAGCAGCACCACCGCGGCCACATTGTAAAGCGGGACCGCGCCGATCAGGACCAGCGCCAGGGGGCCGGTCTCCCCGTAGATATTCTGCATCAGGGCGGCGCCAAGCAGAGCCTGGCTGCCACGGTAGCCCGCCTGGACAAACTCAGCACGGATAGCCTTGTCCCGCAGCAGCAGAGACAGCGCCAGCATCAGCAGGATGGACGCCAGGGAGACTGCGAAACAAAAGAGCACGGCTTTGCCGTCCCAGACCGTATGGAAATCCGACTGGGACAGATTCTGAAAGAGCT
This sequence comes from uncultured Oscillibacter sp., assembly GCA_964462715.1. Taxonomy (GTDB): domain Bacteria; phylum Bacillota; class Clostridia; order Oscillospirales; family Oscillospiraceae; genus Oscillibacter. Next base: position 14,355 of record CAYWYW010000023.1, on the reverse strand, counting down.
GTACGGGAAGTGCCACCCGAAAAACAAAGGTATTCAGATATCCCGCAAAGCTGCTATTCAGCAGACGGGTCTTTTGATGCAGCAGATAGCCCAGCACCATCATCAGGAACACCGGCATAGTAGCGTTGAGGCTGAAACTCAGATTTTCCGTATGGATCACTCCCGAATATAGGATCACGGCCCACTTCTGACCGCAGACCGCTGATATTATAAGGGAATCTCACAAAAGATGTCAAGCGATGCCTGTGCGGCAGAGAAATGCGGCGGGCCATCCGGCCCGCCGCTAATCGTTACTTTTTCCGCACCGGGTAGCACAGCTCGGTGACAAACTCCTCGGGATGATTTGTCTCGTGAGGACTGACGTGATAGATGAAGAAAGAGGGGCCGTCGAAGGCGTAGCCGTTGGCCTCCACCCAGGATACTACGGCAGCGGTGGCTTCGCCGATCTGGTCATAGCTGCCTTTGCAGACAGCAGCGGCCACTTGTACCGTGGGCATGGTCTTGAACTTCACGTGCTCCGTGTCGGGATAAGCCCCCCGCACAGTCTTCTGGATCTCCACGTCCACGTCGGATTCCTTGTACTCTCCGTCATGGAAGGTGGCGGAGCACAACACCGGATCGCCGTCCTGGATATGGAGTTTGGCAGTCTCTTTCATAAAGATTCCCCACAGGTCCCCCTCCCGCTCGTAGCTGGAAATGATCTGCCGGACACTGGCCACCTGCCGCTCCGGAATGGTCTTGACTGTCACATCGTAATTCATAGGTTCGTCCTTTCTCAGCCGTTTCAGGGCTGTATCCAGGAGCCGCAGCCGCCGCGCCGCCGCCTCCGCCTGGAGCCGGGTCTCCTCCTGCCGGGCCAGTAAGTGCTGCTCCAGCAGTTTCCGGTCCTCCCAGCATTTCAGCAGCTCCGCCATATGGCAGAGTTTGAAACCCATGTCCTTCAGGGCGGTAATGCGCCCCGCCGTAAAGAGCTGGGCCTCGCTGTAATAGCGGTAGCCCGTGAAGGGATCGATGGTCTCCGGGACGAGAAGCCCCATTTCATCGTAGTAGCGCAGCATACGGATGCTGATCCTGGACAGTTTTGAAAATTCTCCGATTTTCAGCATGGTCGGTTCCTCCACATCGATGTGATCTTGAGCTCAGGTACAGCATACGCTCTACCACCATGGGAGAGTCAAGAGGGAATTTTAAAAAACCTCCCGTGCCAAAAGGCACGGGAGGCAACCTTTATTCCACTGTGACAGATTTCGCCAGATTCCGGGGTTTATCAATATCGCAGCCTCTTTGCAGCGCCACATAGTAGGCGAACAGCTGCAGCGGCACCACGCCCAGGGAGGGCTGAAGGATGGGATGTGTATCCGGCACCACGACGGTGGAGTCGGCGGTCTTTTCCATCTTCTCCCGGAAGCTCTCCGTGGTGACAGCCAGGACCTCGGCCCCCCGGGCCTTTACCTCTACCACGTTGCTCATGGCCTTGTCGAACAGCGCCGCATAGGTGCCCAGGGCCACCACCAGGGTCCCCGGCTCGATCAAAGAGATCGTGCCGTGCTTCAGCTCGCCGGAAGCGTAGGCCTCGGAATGGATATAGCTGATCTCCTTCAACTTCAAAGAGCCCTCCAGACCCATGGCATAGTCCAGATTCCGGCCGATGAAGAAGATGGAGTCGTGGTTAAAATACCGGGATGCAAAGTACTGGACATCCTCAAAATGGTCCAGGAAACTCTGCATCTTCTCCGGCAGCACCTGGACCTCCGCCAGGATCGCGTCGTACTCGCTCTTTTCCACGGTCCCCAGCAAGTCCGCCAGATACAGGCCGATCAGGTCCATCAGCACCAGCTGGGTGGAGTAAGCCTTGGTAGTGGCCACGGCGATCTCCGGGCCGGCCCAGGTGTACAGCACGTCATCGGCCTCCCGTGCGATGGAGCTTCCCACCACGTTGACGATGGCCAGGGTCCGGGCGCTCCGGCGCTTGGCCTCCCGCATGGCGGCCATGGTGTCCAGGGTCTCGCCGGACTGGCTGATGACCACCACCAGGCTGTGTTCATCCACCAGCGGGTCGCTGTACCGGAACTCCGAGGCCAGGTCCACCTGCACAGGCCGGCGCAGCAGCCGCTCCCAGTTATATTTACTGACCATACCCACATGGTAGCTGGAGCCACAGGCGATGATGAAGATACGGGAGATATCCCGCACGTACTCCGCCGTCATGGAAACTTCGTCCAGCACCACGCGGCCCTCCCGGATACGGGGAGAGACGGTCTTTCGGATGGCCTCCGGCTGCTCCATGATCTCCTTGAACATGAAGTGAGCGTAGCCGCCCTTCTCTGCGGCGGACACATCCCAGTCCACCGTGCTGTGCTGCTTCTCCAGAGGCAGCATTTCATCGTCAAACACGTCCACACTGTCTGCCGTCAGCACGGCGATCTCACCGTCGCCCATGTAGACCACGTCACGGGTGTGCTTGATGATGGCTGTCACGTCGGAGGCAATGAAATTGCCGTTCTCGCCGTAGCCGATGATCAGCGGGCTGTCCTTCCGGGCGGCGATCAGGGCGTTGGGGTAGTCCGAGCAGACGATGCCCAGGGCATAGGAGCCCTCAATGCGGCGCAGAACACGGCCCACGGCCTCCAGCATGTTGTGACACTCGTTGTAGTGGAATTCCAGCAGCTGGGCCACCACCTCGGAGTCCGTGTCGGAGGTAAAGGTGACCCCCTGCTTCATCAGGTGCTCCTTGATCTCCAGGTAGTTTTCGATGATGCCGTTGTGGACCAGGGCGATCTGCCCATTCTCGCTGACATGGGGGTGGGCATTGATGTCGTTGGGCTCTCCGTGGGTGGCCCAACGGGTATGTCCAATGCCCAAAGTGCCCTTCAGATCGGCGCCGCCGTGGGTCAGCTCGGACAGCACCTTCAACCGCCCCTTGCACTTTTTGACCTGTAAGCCTTTCGTCTCGGAGCGCACCGCGATACCGGCGGAGTCATAGCCCCGGTACTCCATCCGCTCCAATCCGTCCAGCAAAATAGGAGCCGCTTCTTCACGGCCCACAAAACCAATAATTCCGCACATAGCTATAATGATCCTCCTGAATCGATTTCCATTCAAAAGGACAAATGCGCAGTCATTTGCCGCTTTCCCCGTGGTCACAGCCCCTCTGTTCCGCGGTCACCCGCGTATTTGCTGACTGTGTCACATGCCCACGGACACGGAGGGGCATCCGCCGAAATTTTCGATTGCAGAGCGGTCCGCTCTGACACTCCCCTCTCCTCGTCGTCCCGGAGAGCGGTCCACTCCCGGGCACTGGCGCTTATGATGGGCTCCGGCCCATGATCCTCCTTTCACCTCTGCGATTTAGTATATGATAAAACTCCCCAAAGGGGGCCGTATCCGCATAAAAAACCCCGCACCGTCAAACACTGTTCCAACGGAGGGATGCTTATGATGACCGCTTTTGCCCGCACCGTGATCCTCTATTTTCTCATCATGCTGGGGCTCCGGCTTATGGGCAAACGGCAGATCGGCGAACTGGAGCCCAGCGAGCTGGTGCTGACCATGATGATCTCCGACCTGGCCACGGTGCCCATGCAGGACTTCGGCATCCCGCTGCTGGCGGGGGTCATCCCTATCCTGACACTGCTGGCCCTGTCCATGCTGCTGAGCCAGCTGTCCCTGTATGATCTCCGGTTCCGGGAGCTCATCTGCGGCAAGCCCGCCGTCCTGATCCGGAACGGCCAGCTGCAGCAGGAGACCATGCGCAAAAACCGCTATACCCTGGATGAGCTGCTGGAGGAGCTGAGGAGCCAGGGTTTCTCCGGCATCGGCGATGTGAAATACGCCGTCCTGGAAAATTCCGGACAGCTCTCAGTCCTTCCCTGGACCCGTCAGCAGCCGCCCACCGCCGCCCAGCTGGGAATAGACCTGAAAGATGATGTCACGCTGCCCGTCATCATAATAAACGACGGGCGGGTCCTTCATAAAAATCTCAAGGTCTGTGGAAAAAATGACGCCTGGCTTCGGAAGGTCCTGAAACGGGAGGGCCTGTCCTCTCCCCAAGAGGCCTTTCTCCTGACCCTGGATGAGCAGGGTCAGGTGTTCTGCGTCAAAAAGGAGGGTCCCCCATGAAAAAGGCATTTCTGCCACCTGTGGCCGTACTGGCCGCCGTGCTGGCCTTCTCCCTGTGGAACAGCCGCTCCATGACAGCCAAAACAGACCGCTGGCGGGAACAGCTTCAACAGGCGGATGTCCTGGTGCAGGCCGAAAACTGGCCGGACACGGAGTCCGCCCTGGCAAAGAGCTACAAGGACTGGTCCCAGTGCCAGACCTATCTTCACATCGTCTCCGAGCACGACGCCGTAGATGACGCTGAGGCCATGTACCGTCGGGCCATGGCCTTTGCCGCCGCCCAGGAGCCCAGCGAACTGCGGGCTGAACTGGCGGACCTGCGGGACCAGCTGCGGCTGCTGGCGGAGATGGAACGGTTCAGCGTCAAAAACGTACTGTAAAGGTGTTTTACTTCTCAGCCAGCAGCTTGTTCAGCTCTGTCATGAAGGTGTCGATATCCTTAAACTGGCGGTACACGGAGGCAAAGCGGACGTAGGCCACCTGGTCCACGCTCCGCAGCCGGTCCATGACCTTCTCACCGATATCCTCGGTGCTGATCTCCCGCTCCATGGAATTCTGTAGGTCCTGCTCGATCTCCTCGGCAATCTTCTCCAGCTCCGCCAGAGGCACCGGACGCTTCTCACAGGCACGGATCATGCCGCCCAGCACCTTTTGCCGGTCAAAGCTCTGCCGGCTGCCGTCCTTCTTCACCACCACCATGGGCAGGCTCTCCACCGTCTCATAGGTGGTGAAGCGCTTACCACAGGAGAGGCACTCCCTTCTGCGGCGGATGCTGGTGCCCTCCTCCGCTGGACGGGAATCAATGACCTTGCTCTCGCCATAACCGCAAAACGGACACTTCATAAAGCTTCCTCCCGTTTTCCGCCGGAAACCCGGCGGGTATACTTAGGGGTATTATACCACAGAGCCGCTAAATATGGTATCAAAATTTTGCGATTCTCAAAGTTTTTCCTCATGTCAGCTCCGGTCTAAGCCTCGCAGGAGAATACCGGCCATTCCTTTTCATCGAAGGTATAGACGGCGTAGGTCTGTCCCCGGATACATTTGATCTGCGCAAAGCAGAATATCGCAGTGAGTGGAAAGGCTTTTCCCTTGTCATATAAAAGAGCCAGGGACCGGGCATTTCCCTCCCGCCGCAGCAAAGCTCCCCGGGTCCCCCACAGCTGTTTTTGCAGCCACGGTGTATGAAACAGCCTCTCCGGCTCGGAAACTGTTTCCCATGCAGTAGCTTCTCCCGAGGCAGGCCGAAGCTCCCCCCGCAGCAGCTTTCCCATGGGGGCCGTCATGCGGTCGGAGAACCGCCGGCGAATGACTGCCCGGTCTCCCGCGGGCTCCAGCACCCCGATGCGCAGCTCTCCCTGGGTCCCCACCGCCCAGGCGCACCAGAGGCCGTCTCCGGGCAGCCGGCAGCGGACCGTGAACCAAGTGTACAGCGCCTCCCGCTCCGTTGTCAGCTCTCCCAGAGGTCTTCCCTCCCACAGCAGCGGAAACTTGTCCATACCCATCCTCCTCCCACAAAAGAAGCCCGCCTGCGCAATCTTATGCGCAGGCGGACTCTCATATACGAATGGAGACAGTTCAGGTGACGGAATAGCTGCCTCGCACCAGCAGCTTAGTGGTTGCCGCGGTAGCTTTCACACCACGGCCTTCAATGGTCATCATATACAGATGGTTCTGCACCAGCGCCCCGCCGTTGTTCAGCGTGACGGCGCTGCTCTCGTCGATCAGGCCCGGATTTGAGGGAGACACGCAGACAGCCGTGCCAACCCGCAGCATCACCTCACAGCCGATATCCCCCTTCAGGACCTGTCCATTGGAAAGGGTCACCACGGTGAAGGTGTCGGCCGTGCCGCTACCGCCGCTGATCTGACCGCCCAGCTGCTGGGCCAGCTGGCTGTTCCGGGCTGAGATCTTCTGGTCCACCTGATCCATCACGTTCTTCATAAAGGTGTCGTTCAGATAACTCAGCGTCACCAGGGGGTCCCCATCAGAGCCCGGCTCCGCCGCCAGAGCGATCGTCATGCTCAAAATGCCGCTGAGCAGCAGCAATACCATCATGCGCAGAAACCATCTGTTCTTTTTCATATGTACCTCCTTTCCCACAGCGACAGTTTCACCGTCCCTGCGGGAGCTCTTCTCTTTCAACTCAAATCGTTACCCTTTCTCCAGGGCTGTCCCCCGGAAGGTTACCCTTCCGGGGGAACTATTCACACCAACTGGTCATGAGGTAAGCCAAAACTCACTGCAATCGCTGTGTCGGCATCCCACCGCGGCTCGTATAAAGCCACGGCGGGAGCCCTGCCATTCCATTGAAATGGCAGGGCAAAGCCCGCCCATTTCAAAATTTTGCTCTGCAAAATGCTTGGCGCCACTTCCGCGGCGGTCAAGGCCGCCACGGCACGATGCCATTCCCATCTGCCGCCCCCGCTTAAACCAACTGGTCGTGGGGCAATCCAAAACTCACCGCAATGGCCGTGTCGACCTTGTTCATTACATGCTCCTCCACATGGCCCATCCGCTCCCGCAGGCGCTTTTTATCCAGAGTCCGCACCTGCTCCAGCAGGACCACGGAATCCCGGCTCAGGCCACAGCTTTGGTCCACAGGAAGGTCGATATGTGTGGGCAGCCGGGCTTTTCCCGTCTGGGAGGTAATGGCCGCCGCGATCACGGTGGGGCTGTAACGGTTCCCGGTGTCATTCTGGATAATCAGGACCGGCCGAACGCCGCCCTGCTCGCTTCCCACCACCGGGGAGAGATCGGCATAGTAAATATCACCGCGCTTGACACTCGTATCCACAAAGTTCACACTCCGCCGAAAGAAGTACCCGTCACCGAAACGCCTTCGGTGAGGCCACTTTCATTCTCCCACGCAGTTCCGGAATTTATACGCTCAGTGCAAAATTCCGGCGTCTCCGCCCCGCACTATCCTATGCGGTGGACAGGACGTTGTGAACTAATTTTCCCTTGCGTCACAGCAGCCGCAAACTCCGCTCCCCACTGTGTCTTACCGACACAGCGGGGGCCCCTTCATTTTACTCAAACAGGCAGGCAAAGCCCGCCTGTTTCAAGGTTTTGACTCCGTCAAAACACTTGGCGCCGCTTTCGCGGCGGCTCACGCTTTGCGTTCGCAGCGCTATTATAGCAGCCGCAAACTCCGCTCCACTACCTCGCCGTTCTCCATATACAGCCTCGGCACCCGTTTGCTGACCGCGCAGGTCAGCTCGTAGGGGATCGTTCCCAATATCTTTGCCAGTGCATCCACACTCTGGCGGGGGCCAAACAGTTCCACGGCATCTCCCACATGGACCTCCGGCTTGTCCGTCAGGTCCACCATGGTCATATCCATGCAGATACGCCCACGGATGGGTGCCGGGCCCTGGTCCGTCTGGACCGCCATGTGGTTGGAAAGCCCCCGGAACAAGCCGTCCGCATAGCCGATGGGCAGCACACCCACTCGGAGCTTGCTCTCTGTATGGAAAGTCCGGCCATAGCTGATGTCCGTATCCGGGTCAAAAACCTTGATGGTGGAAATGCAGGATTTTAGGGACATCACTGGCCGCAGCCCAAGGCGCTCCGCGTCGCCCCCGGCGCCGTATAGGGCAATGCCGGGCCGCACCATGTCCAGATACATCTCCGGATACCGGGCCAGTGCACCGCTGTTCGTACAGTGCCGGATGGCAAATGTCTGTCCCTTCACCACCAGGGCATCGATCACTCGGGTAAACACACCGAACTGCTCCCGGGTATAGGCCTCGCTGGGCTCATCATCCTCGTCAGAAACAGCAAAGTGCGTGAAAATGCCCTCCGCCTCCAGGTTGGGCAGGGCGCAGGACTGGGCAATGGCCTCCACGCCGCCTTCAAAATGGTCTCCCCGCACCAGGAATCCCAGGCGGGACATGCCGGTATCCACCTTGATGTGGACCTTCAGTGTCCCACCGCAGCCGGAAGCGGCGGCGCTGTACTCCTCCGCTTTGGCCCGGGCTGAAACAGTCTGCGTGATATGATAGCGGATCAGCTCCGGCACCATGTCCGGCGGCGTGTGGCCCAAGATCAGGATGGGGGCCCGAATGCCGCCGTGACGCAGTTCCCGGGCCTCGTCCAGGCTGGACACCGCCAGATAGTCGGCGCCCAAAGCCTCCAGCTTCCGGGACACCTGGACCGCTCCGTGGCCGTAGGCGTCCGCCTTCACCACCCCCAGGTACTTGACCGCCGGGCCAGTGAGCCGCCGGGCCTGCTGATAGTTATGCGCCAACGCGTCCAGGTCGATCTCCGCCCAGGTGCGCCGCAGGATCGTATCTTCCATTTCCATGGGTCTCCTTCTTTCGCAGAAACAGCCGTCAGTTTTCCTGAGATTTCATTGTATCATAAAAGGCAAAACTCGTAAACTCCGCCGTCAAAATTATTTTCCCATCCACGGCGATCTCCCCCCGCAGCGGGCTTCCATCCTCTTGCCTCAGCCAGACGGTGGAGACGAGCTTGCCGTCCTGAAGGCCGGTCTGGTCCACACAGAGCCGCAGGCAGGGGATGTCATTCCAGTTCTCCTCATTCTCCTCCAGCAGCCAGCCATCCCGCAGGGCGTCCATCAGACGGGGCAGGCACAGAGCCGGGCTGATTTCCTCCCGGCTGAGGGCTCCGGCGTTGAGGCGCTCTCCCTCATACTCCAGCTGCCAGTCCGATCCATGTACTACCGCCTTCACCCCGGTAATGGTTTCCGGGGCCAGCACCTCCACCACGGTCTCCCCCTCCGGGACATAGTCGCACCGCAGAGTGGCCTCCCACTCCAGCCCCTCCTGGTCACAGGTGACGGTGGCCTCCATGGCACAGCCGGCCATATCGTGATACAGGTCCCGCAGGTTGCTGGACGGCTCCTCTCCCGCGCCGCCGCAGGCTGTCAGCAGCAGGCACAGGGCTATCGTTGGTACGCAAACACCTTTACGCACCCAATGGTCCTCCTTATGATTTATAAGAGTTCCCGAAAGGCACCCGGCAGGGCACCGATCACATCCTCCGGTGTCATGGCATACTCCGTCAGCCGCTCCGCCGCCAGGTCTCCGGCCCGGCCATGGAGCCAGACGCCCAAGGCCGCCGCACGGGCCGCGGTGGCGCCCTGGGCCAGCAACGCCGCGATGATGCCCGTCAGCACATCCCCGCTACCGCCCTTGGCCAGGCCGGAATTCCCCGTGGTGTTCACCAACACGTTCCCGGCGGGCGTAGCCGTAATGGTCCGGTGGCCCTTCAGCACCAGCACACAGCCATGCTGTACTGCAAACTCCCGGGCAGCACGGACACGGTCACCATGGGACAGATCACCGCCGATCCGGGCAAATTCCCCGTCATGGGGCGTCAGGATGGTGACCCGGTCCTTCCGCCGGTCCAACACATCTATATGTCCCGCCAGCGCGTTTATGCCGTCGGCATCCAGCACCACCGGTGTTTCCGTCCGGTCCAGCAGTTCGCACACCAGGCGCTCTATCTGTGGACTTCTTCCCAATCCCGGCCCCAGGGCCAGCACACCGCAGCCCGCCAGTTTTTCTTCAATTTCCTGTAAAGCTTTATAGCTTAACAACCCGTTTTTATCCGCCAGCGGAAACGGCATGGCGGAGACACACTTGGCAGCTTCCACAGCCCATATAATCTGTGGCACCCCCAGGTACACCAGCCCGCAGCCGGAACGCACAGCGGCGGCCGCCGTCAGGTAAGGCGCCCCGGTGAACCCCACGGAACCGCCTACTGCCAACAGCTTTCCGAAGGTCCCCTTGTGACCGTCCGCCTTCCGGAGAGGCAGGGCAGCTTTGGCAAACTCCCGTTCCACAGACTGAGCGGCACAAACCACGCCGCTTTGCAGGTCCTCCGGAATGCCGATATCCCAGACGGTCACATCACCGGACAGCAGCACACCGTCTCCCACGGCCTGCCCCACCTTTTTAAATGTAAAGGTAACCGTCTTGTCAGTCTTGACCGCGCAGCCCAGCACCCGCCCGGTATCTGCTTCCACGCCGCTGGCGATATCCGCCGCCACCACGGCGCCGGAGCACTCGTTTACCAGACGAATAGCGGCCGCATAGACCGAATCCGGGGCGATTTCCCGCGAAAGGCCCACGCCGAAGATGGCGTCGACCAGCACATGGCTGCCTCTGGCCCAGGCGCTCTGGGTCAGGTCCTCCGGATCAAACCGCTCCAGCTCCACGCCGCACTCACTGAGCCGCCTGGTCTCCTCCAGGGCATCCGGTGTCATCTTCTCATAGCTGCCCACCAGAAACACCCGCACCCGGACGCCCTTCAAAAACAGCAGCCGGGCCGCCGCGATGCCGTCTCCGCCGTTGTTGCCGGAGCCGCAGAACACCGCCGCCCGGCATTTCCCCGGCCGCAGGGGCAGCAGCTCCAGTGCCGCTTTCGCCACTCCTTCCGCCGCCCGCTCCATCAGGTCGATGGAGGGGATCTCCCGCTCCTGGATGGCCTGTCTGTCCAGTTCCCGCATCTGCGCGGCTGTCGTCAGCTTCATGGTCCGTACCTCCCGTGTCGTTTTTCCTCATTATAAAAGGTACACTGCTCCAATGCAATTCGATTTTTCTTTCAAACTGCGGAAAACCTTGGTATAATAGGCTTCGCAACCAAAACGTTACATCATTTTCTTCAAACGCAACATCAAATCGCTGGCATTGACACGCCTGCTCCGGTAGGATAAGGCCATCCAAACACAGGAGGTTTTCACCATGGCTTTTTCAAATAATCTGCAATACATCCGTGCCCAGGCGGGCGTTACCCAAGAGCAGCTGGCGGAACAGCTGGAGGTCTCCCGCCAGTCTGTCAGCAAGTGGGAGAGCGGCACCAGCTTTCCCGAAATGGACACGCTCCTTCGCATCTGCGACCTCTATGATGTGAATCTGGACACTCTGCTCCGGGGCAGCGTGGAGGAGAGCCGGGTCAGCGACACTGCCCGGTATGACGAGCACATGAACCGCTTTTCCATACAGATCGCCCTGCCCGTCTTTTCTATCATCGCCGGTATAGCCCTGATGATCCTGCTGAATATCCTGGGCCTGTCCGAGATGCTGGCCGTAGCACTGTTCATGCTGATTCTTACCATATCCGTGGTGGTTATGGTTGCCGGCGGCATCCAGCACGACAATTTCTGCAAAAAGCACCCAGTCATTCAGGATTTCTACACGGAGGAGGAAAAGGACGCCTTCCATCAGAAGTTCGTGTGGTACATCGCCGGCGGCGTGGGTGCCATTCTCTTCGGCGTGGTGCTGCTGATCCTGACCTTTGCTTTCCTGCCGGAGCGGGAGCCCTACGAATCCATCGCAGCCGCCTGCTTCCTGCTGCTGATCGCCGGGGCGGTATTCTCCTTTATTTACGGCGGTATGCAGGAGGACAAGTACAAGATCTGGAAGTACAATCGGGACAACAATCCGGACCCGGAGGCCAAGCGCCGGCTGAATCTCATCGGCGCCGCCTGCGGCGTCATCATGCTGCTGGCCACCGCCGTCTATGTGGGCCTGGGCCTCTCCCGGAACACCTGGGGCACCGCCTGGTGGGTCTTTGCGGTAGGCGGCATTCTCTGCGGCGTGGTGAGCGTGGCGCTGGACCCCTACAAGGGCGAGGATTGACCGGACTTCTCTCCCCTTTCCCGCCGAAATTCGGTGGGGAAGGGGCTTTTCCCTCTTGCATTTCTCACTTGTCTATGGTATAAGTGTTAGATGTCATCAGCGATGAACGGGAAAATAACCGCGATACGCCGCTAAGAGAGGTCTGGTCACCGGCTGCAAGCCAGACTGCGGACGCCCGGTTTGGTTCGCCCGGGAGCCGCCGTGGAAACACGGCCGGGAGCCCTCCGTTACAGGGGCATCAAGTGCACACCATACTGGTGTGAATTTGGGTGGTACCGCGGAAGGACTGACCTTTCGTCCCAATGAGGGACGAAAGGTTTTTTTATTTGCCTCAATAGAACATTTATATAAGGAGCATGACTATGAAAGCACAATTGGAAGCTATTCGCAGCGCTGCGTTGGACGCCATCAACGGCACCCAGACCACAGCGGAGCTGGACGCCGTCCGTGTCCAGTATCTGGGCAAGAAGGGCGAGCTGACCGCCGTTCTGAAGCAGATGGGCAAGCTCAGCCCCGAGGAGCGCCCCGTCATGGGCCAGATGGCCAACGAGGTCCGGGCGGCCCTGGAGGGCGCCATTGAGACGCAGTCTGCTGTTCTGGCGGAAAAGGCCCTGGCGGACAAGCTGGCCGCTGAGACCCTGGACGTGACCATCCCGGGCAAGGAAGTGAAGATCGGTCACAAGCACCCCATGTACCTGGCGCTGGACGAGATCAAGGACATCTTCGTGGGCATGGGTTTCACCGTGCTGGACGGCCCCGAGGTGGAGCTGGCTACCTACAACTTCGACAAGCTGAACGCCGAGGAGGGCCATCCCTCCCGTGACTGGTCCGACACCTTCTATTTCGACGAGGACAGCCGCGTGATGCTGCGCTCCCAGACCAGCCCCATGCAGGTCCGGGCCATGGAGACCATGGAGCTGCCCATCCGCATCATTGCTCCCGGCCGCGTGTACCGCAAGGACGAGGTGGACGCCACCCACTCCCCCATGTTCCATCAGGTGGAGGGCATGGTCATCGACAAGAACGTCACCATGGCCGACCTGAAGGGCACGCTGAACACCGTGGTGGAAAAGCTGTACGGCCGGGGCACCAAGACCCGGTTCCGTCCTCATCATTTCCCCTTCACCGAGCCCTCCTGCGAGATGGATGTCCAGTGCCACAAGTGCGGCGGCGTGGGCTGCCCCACCTGCAAGGGCGAGGGCTGGATCGAGCTGCTGGGTGCCGGCATGGTGCACCCCAAGGTGCTGGAGATGGCCGGCATCGACCCGGAGGTCTACTCCGGCTGGGCCTTCGGCATGGGCCTGGAGCGTACCGCCATGCGCCGCTTCAAGATCGCCGACCTGCGGCTGATCTTTGAGAACGATGTCCGTTTCCTCGAGCAGTTCTAACACAGGTCAAGGGGGAGCAGGCTCCCCCTTGAGAATCCCCCACCACCGCGTCAGAGCAAGCTGCGCTTCATTCGCTTCCGTCTTCGGCGAAAGCTCACACCGCTCCGCTTGTTCTTCCTTTCCCCACCGAATCCGCTTCGCTGGGCTTCGGCGGGGACCCCTTGGGTCGGTCACTGGTGAACGCCGCCCAAGGCGGCTGAGTCGGGGTATTTTTGTCAGGCACATGTCCTGACAAAAATAATTTGATATGTTTCCGCCGGAGGCGGAAATTCTGCGAGACGTTTGTTTCGCTTTCCTAATTAAAATAGGAGGATCATTCTATGAATTTAAGCAGAAAATGGCTCAACGAGTTCGTCACCGTTGAGGTCAACGATAAAGAATTTGCCGAGGCTATGACCCTGTCCGGCTCCAAGGTGGAGACCACCGAGGACCTGGGCGCCGAGATCTCCAACGTGGTGGTGGGCAAGATCGTCTCTCTGGAGCGTCATCCCAATTCCGACCACATGTGGATCTGCCAGATCGACGTGGGCGGCGAGGAGCTGCTGCAGATCTGCACCGGCGCCTGGAACATCCACGAGGGCGATTTGGTGCCCGTGGCTAAGCACAAATCCACCCTGCCCGGCGGCAAGAAAATCGAGAAGGGCAAGCTGCGGGGCGTGGTGTCCAACGGCATGCTGTGCGGCCTGTATGAGCTGGGCCTGGACGAGCGGGACTTCCCCTATGCCGTGGTGGTGGCCGCCGCCATCCTGGGGGACTACAAGCCTCTGGACCCCGAAAAGCCCTCCATTCCAGCTGACATCCAGCCGGGCCACAAGATCTACGGCCCTGTGGTGGCCGCGAAGGTCACCGCTGTGGAAAACACCGGCGTCAACCTGTGGAAGTGCGCGCTGGACGACGGCAAAGCCGTCACTGAAGTAGTCACCCCCTGCCAGAACCTCCACGCGGAGGACCTTGTGGCCTATAACACCAAGTCCGGCACCATCTGCACCCTGGCCGACCTTCACGCTGAGCAGGCTGAGTTCCCCCACTGCATCCCCGACGGCATCTTCATCCTGCATGAGGAGGGCCTGACCCTGGGCCAGGACATCAAGCCCGTCATCGGCGCTGACGACCACGTGGTGGAGTTTGAGATCACCCCCAACCGCCCTGACTGCCTCAGCATCATCGGTCTGGCCCGGGAGGCCGCCGCCACCTTTGATGCAGAGCTGCGGCTCCACACCCCCGTGGTGAAGGGCGGT
>CAYWYW010000022.1:0-25029 GCA_964462715.1 uncultured Oscillibacter sp. | reverse complement strand
AGGTCTTGTCGGAGATGGTGAACAGGGCGTGGCCGCCGAACATGGCCTTGAGCATATCGTCGGGATGCTCCTCGCAGTAGGTGATGAAGTCGGCGTTTTCCTTGACAGCCTGGATGGATTTTTCCTCGCCGTCGCGGTCGGAGACCTCATAGCACAGGCAGGAACGGATGCCGAAGCGCTTGGCCGACTCAGCAATCTGGAACAGGGAGCCGGGGATCTCGCAGAAGGAGGCGTGATGGTCGAAGATGGTGGTGACGCCCTGCTTGATGCTGTCGATGACCAGTGCCTGGGCAGAAGCGCGGGTGGCCTCCAGGTCCAGATTCCGGTCGATGGCCCACCAGGTGCCGTCCAGCACCTCATAGAAGTTGGTGGGGTTGTTGCCCACGATGGCAAGGCCCCGGGCCAGGGCGGAATAGATGTGGGTGTGAGCGTTGATGAGGCCGGGCATGATGACGCCGCCCTTGGCGTCCACGAACTCCGCCTGGGGATACTTGGCCTTCAGATCAGAAGTCTTGCCGACCTCCACGATCTTGCCGCCGTCGGTGACCACGCCGCCGTCGGGCAGATAGCCCACGCCTTCGGGGTCCCGGGTGATGACTTTTCCGTTTGCCAGTAAGATCATACAAAAAAACCTCCTTGTGTTTTTGAATCCAGAAACAAAAAAGGCGCCTCAAACCATATCTGGTTTGAAACACCTATCAAAAAAAGAAGGAATGATAGGTGTCAGCCCGTGCGCGCAGCACTACGTTGCAGCTATCATTCTTGGATTGTACTTGTATTCTAACGAAAAATAAGCTAAAATGCAAGAAGGTAAGCTAAAAATTTTTTAGCCTGTTTTTTGTGCAGTTTGCCGGGAACCTTTTGGGAGCTTTTGGCGACGAAAGAAATAAGAGGTGATCGAGATGAAAAAGCTGATCGCAATACTGCTGATGTTTGTGATGCTGACGGCCTGCGGGGCACAGAAACAAACGCCGGAAGAAAAAGGTCCGCCTGCGGGGGAGGTGACCTTGCCGGAAAGCGCCCAAACGGAAAATGATGCAAGGGAGTGCGCCTGCACCATGACCACGGAGTGGGAGGAATACGACCCGTCTGTGGGAGGCATCTGGTACACTCTGAAAAACGAGAGTGACCGGAATGTGGGGACCGGTGAGGCCTATCTGTTGGAGGCCTTGGGGGAGAACGGCGCCTGGTATCAGCTCCCTCTGGTGAAAGATGCCGCCTGGATTGCCATTGCTTATGGAATTCCGGCAGGCGGGAGCATCGCACTGGCCTGCAGCCTCTCTATGTTTGATTATGATTTTTCGGGCGGTGGCACCTTCCGCATTGTAAAAGAGGTGGAGGGACAGACCTGTACGGCAGAGTTCCGCCTGAAAAAGGGGGCCGCAATCTCCGCTGACGTCCCTTACGGCTTCGCTCCGCTGGAGGACCTGCCGGAGGTTTACGACGCCGACACGGCGGCGCAGAACGACGTGGTGTATACCGACGACGGCGTGAAGAACGGGGATGCCGTGGAGACGTTCTTGTATAAGGTCAGCTTGGGTGTGCCCTGCCAGCTGCGTACGGTCCAGGATTACGGCGAGGGTGCCGTGATGGTCATTGACGCTATTTATAAGAACGGCCATTTTCTCTGGCGGATGCGGCAGGGGGACTATGTGGCAGAGGAGCGGTTCTCCTACATCGTCACCGACGGAAAAGACCTGTACCTCTCCAACGGCGCCGACTGGGAGACCGCCGAGCGCTACGCCGGAAAGGAACTGGCCTGGCTGGTGCCTATGGAAACGGCGGGACCGGAGCTGGTGTCCGCTGTGGAGAAGCTGACGGAGGACCGTCTGGCTACCAACCGTGCCCGCTACCGGGTATGGTCCGCCGACGGTGCGTGGGACGCCTTCCTAACGGAGAATCCCACGGAGTTTTTTGTCAGCGAGCACAGCGGCGGCGGAGGCCGGGGCAGTATGTATGACCTGAACCACTGGGACGGCCTGGAGACTGCCATCTGGGGCCTGGAGTGGCAGGAGGACGGAAAATTGCTGCTGGTCTGCGAGACCGTGGACGGCGGCTCCAGCCGCCTGCTGTTCGACCCGGTAACTGAGACCCTGGAGAGCGAAGCAGTTCATTGACTGTTTTTGGTAAATGAACGATAATTCTTGCATTTTTCCGCGAATTCAGTAAAATACTAACCATATGTGTTTGAAAGTGAGCGTGGAGAAATGACCGAGATGATCGATAGCCTGATCCTGCGGATCAGCGACTTCCTGTATACTCCCTGGGTGCCGCTGTTTCTGGTGGCAGCCGGACTGACCTTCACCGTCTGCACGGGCTTCGTGCAGCTCCGTATGGTGCGGGAAGCCATCCGCGTGGTCCGGGAGAAGCCTCGGACGGAGGGGGCTGTATCCTCTTTCGGCGCGCTGATGCTTTCCACGGCCTCCCGGGTGGGCACCGGCAACATCGTGGGCGTGGCCCAGGCCATATGCCTGGGCGGCGTGGGTGCTGTGTTCTGGATGTGGTTCATTGCCCTGTTCGGCGGAGCCTCCGCCTTTGTGGAGTCCACCCTGGCCCAGATCTACAAGCGCAAAAACCCCGATGGCTCCGGCTTCGGCGGCCCTTCCTACTATATGGAGACCGCCCTGGGGCAGCGGTGGCTGGGCGTGCTGTTTGCCGTGTTTGTCATCCTGACCTACGCCGTGGGCTACAATGCCCTGGCCTCCTACAACCTGCAGTCCACCTTTGCCGGGTTCGGCTTCTACGACGCCAAAGTCACTCCGGCCATTCTGGGTCTGATCCTGGCGGCGCTGTTCCTGGTCTGCGTCATGGGCGGCGGCAAGCGGCTGTCCAGGGTCACCGGCGTGATGGTGCCCGTCATGGGCGTGCTCTACATTCTGGTGGCATTGGTCATCGTTCTGCTGAATATAGGCAGGCTCCCTGCCATGTTCGGTGTCATTTTTGCGGATGCCTTCAACTTCAAGGCGGTCTTCGGCGGCTTCTCCGGCTCCTGCGTGATGTACGGCATCAAGCGGGGCCTCTACTCCAACGAGGCCGGTATGGGCTCCGCGCCCAACGCCGCCGCCTCGGCGGATGTGTCCCACCCGGTCAAGCAGGGACTGGTGCAGATGCTCAGCGTGTTCATCGACACCCTGCTGATCTGCACGGCCACGGCCTTCATGTGCCTGCTGTCCGGTGTGGAGCCTGCGGCGGAGCTGGCCGGCGCACCCTATGTGCAGGCTGCGCTGGGAAATGTGCTGGGGGGCTTCGGCCCGGTGTTCATTGCTGTCTCCATGGCGCTGTTCGCCTTTACCACCTTGATCGGCAATTACTACTATTGCGAGGGCTGCCTGCGGTTCATCCTGCGGCGTCAGCCCGGTAGGGTGTTTATGACGGGATTTCGCATCGTGGCGTCCGCCATCGTGTTTATGGGCGCCATGGCCAGCATGGGCCTGGTGTGGGACCTGGCGGATGTGACTCAGGGACTCATGGTGGTCACCAACATCCCGGTGATCCTGCTGCTGGTGAAGCCCGCCTTGCTGGCGCTGAAGGATTACCGGCGCCAGAGAGAAGCGGGGAAGGACCCGGTG
The DNA here is from genome assembly GCA_964462715.1 of uncultured Oscillibacter sp. Taxonomy (GTDB): domain Bacteria; phylum Bacillota; class Clostridia; order Oscillospirales; family Oscillospiraceae; genus Oscillibacter. The sequence goes on along the minus strand of CAYWYW010000022.1, from coordinate 21,460 downwards.
TTCCATGCGGCAGACATCGGACTGGCTGAAAAAACAGAATTTTGGAATTGAGAAAGAGGACGGTCCACAGGACCGTCCTCGCAGCTTGTCGAAAAAGTTTTTTCGACAAGCTGCTGCAAGTTTTTCTGAACTTGAAAAGTTCAGAAAAACTTATGCTTGAAAACGAAAGACACCCTTCCTGGGTTTCTTTCGTAACTATCTTCCTTCACGTCGCGCAAGATTTCCGGGTTTATCGACAGACTGAGAGGACGGTCCACAGGACCGTCCTCTTTCTTTCTTATGTCTCCAGACGGCGCATCCAGCTCCGCTTTCGAAGTACCACCAAAGAAATGCCGAACCGGACGCACTCCTCCAGAGACAGAAACAGGTAAACCCAGGGGATGGAGAGCCGGAGCACGAAGGCCGCCAGCAGGCCCAGGGGCACTCCGAAGCCCCAGGTGCCGATGAGATCGATCCACATGACGTAGTGGGTCTTTCCGCCGCTGCGGAGAATGCCGCCGCCCAGGATCATATTCTGAATTTTGAAGGGGGCGATCAGGGCATAGACTGTCAGGACCTGCTGCGTCAAAACCTTAACGGCGGGCTCCACCCGGTAGATATCCACATACACGCCCCGGGTCAGCAGCAGTACCAGGGACAGCAGCAGAGAGCCGCAGAAGCCATACCACAGAAGCTTTTTGGAGGCCAGGTACGCCTGTTCGGTCTCTCCGGTGCCCAGCCGCTTCCCAATGATGACGCCAGCCGCCTGGGCCAGACCGCACAGGGCGCCAGTCATCAGGGCCTGGACGGGGTTGGTGAGGGTCATGGCGGCGCAGGCGTCGGTACCCAGGTGGCCGTAAATGGCGGCGTAGACGTTTTCCCCCAGGCTCCACATGCATTCGCACAGCAGGATGGGCAGCAGCATGGTGCCGTACTGCTTCCAGTCGAAAGCGCGGTCTTTCCGCACGGAACGGCGGGGCAGGCGGTGGGGGGACCGGGCATACAGTGCCAACAGCAGAAGAAAGCCTGCAAGCTGGGCAATCACCGTGGCGATGGCGGCGCCGTTTGCCCCCATGGGGGCAAAGCCCAGTCTGCCGAATATCAGGATGTAGTTGAGGCCGGTGTTCAGCAGGGCGGCGGCCATGCCCCCGTAGAGGGGGAGGGACGCCTGTCCCAGGCACCGGAACAGGGCGGAGAGCAGGGAGGTGCCCGCTGCGGGCAAAAAGGAAAGGGCCAGGATAGACAGATACCCTGCGGAGGCCTGCTGGGTTGCAGGATCACAGGTGTAAAGGCCTATCACTTGCTTAGGAAACAGCAGGCAGACCGCCGTAAAGACAAGTGCTGCGGCGGCAGAGACTGCCAGATTCACCGTGAAGGCCCGGGCGGCGGCCCCGGTTTGCCGCTGTCCCAGGTATTGGGCCAGCATGATGCCGGCCACCGCAGCCACGGCAGACACCAGTACGGTGAAGATGGAGGCGAACTTCCCCGCAAGGCCCACCCCGGCCACCTGCACGCTGCCAAGCTGGCCGATCATGATCTGGTCCACCACGCTGAAGGACGCCTGCAGCACCGATTGCAGGGCGATGGGGAGGGCCAGACGCCATACGCTTTTGAAAAAGCCGGGTTCCAGTTCCATGGAGATACCTCCTGTTGATTTCGTATCTCTATGGTAGCATCCGGGCCGGAAAACCGCAAAGGTTAAACGCATAACTACAAACAAAAGAATTGCGTTGGATTTGTGCAGACCACCAAATCCAACGCAGCTTGTTTTCTTCAAAGGTGGCGGGTGCTGCCCCGTTCCATGAGGGTCACCGGCAGCCGCAGGGTGGAGCCGGGCTCCTGCCCGGCCTTCATGGCCTCCAGCTTTTCCAGGGCCAGCCTGGCCCGCAGGGCGCTATCCTGCCGGACGGAGGTGAGGGCTGGGACCACCTGGCGGCAGATGGGGGTGTCGTCAAAGCCCGCCACGGAGATCTGACCCGGCACAGCGATCCCCTGGGACTGCAAAAACTGCATCAGGTCCACGGCGTAGTAGTCGGAGACGGCGAACACGGCGGAATATTGCCGCAGCAGCTCCAGGTGCTCCTGATAAAAGCACCGCCGCTCCGCCTGGTTCATGGGGATCTGAAGAAAATATGCCTGCCCGAAGCCGGCGGAGAAGCCTTCCCACCGCTCCTGGTCCATGCAGACGTTGTTGTCGGCGATGCAGAGGGCCCTTCTGTGGCCCAGGTTTCGAAAATACTGCCCCACCTGAAAGCCGCCGTCAAAGTTGTCCAGGGTCAGATTACAAATGCCCCGGGGGGCCTCCAGAAACCCATCATATACCACGAAGGGAATGTGCATATGATCTCTCAGCACTTGATAGTCCTCCTGGCAAAAGCCGATGAGCACCATGCCCTCCAGATTCCACATGGAGGCGAAACGGATGATGGCGGCGGTGTCCCGGGTAGCCTTCACCATCATGAACTGGCCGCGGCGGTCGATTTCCGCCGCCAGGGCGTTGAGGGAGGCGGCAATGAAAGGGTCCTCCAGCAGATGGCCCTGGTATTTTTCGTGGTCGTTCATCACCACACCGATGATGCGGGAGTCGTTCTGGGCCAGCAGGATGCCCGCCATGCTGGGGATGTACCGCCGTTTTTCCAGGGTTTCCTGGACCCGCCGGACGGTCTCCGGGGAGACCTTTCCGGTTTTACCGTGGATCACGTTGGAGACCGTGGCCGTGCTGAGCCCCAACTCCTCCGCAATATCGCTGATCCGCACCCGTTCCATAGTCAACCCGCCTTTCCTGATCTATCCGCATCATAACAGGTTTTGAGCGGCTTGCATAGAGCGAGACAAAAATTTCTGAAAACCGCTTGAAATAAAAATACGAATCATGTAATATAATATTAGAAACTATTTTACGAAATTTTCTGAACGAAGCAAGGAGACGAGTATTATGGAAGCTGTTCAGATGACCAATCAGATGACAAGAAAAGACTGCCGTGCCAGAGCCAGGTCCATCCGCCGGGAGCGGGCCCGCCTGCGGAATGAGCCGCCGGTGCTGACGGTGGGAGAGGAGGTCTTTAACGCTGTCAGCCACGGTCTGGGCGCCCTGCTGGCGGTGGCGGCCATGGTGCTGCTGCTGGTCCAGTCCCACACGGGGCTGGAGATCATGGCCTCCTGCTTTTACGGCATCAGCATGGTGGTGATGATGTGCATGAGCGGCGTCTATCACGCTCTGCCCAGCGGATCCACCGCCAAGCGGGTGTGCCGCCGGTTCGACTACACCTCCATCTACCTGTTGATCGGCGGCACCTTTGCCCCCATTTTCCTGGTATACCTGGGGGGAACCTTGGGTGTGGTGCTGTTCTGCGCCCAGTGGGCTGTTATCCTGGTGGGGGTGACCCTGATCGTCACCTTCGGTCCGGGCCGTTGGCGGGCCCTGCACTTCACCCTGTACTTCCTGCTGGGCTGGAGCGGGCTGCTGTTCCTGCCAACCTTCTATCTCCACAGCCAGACGCTGCTGTGGTTCATCCTTGCGGGAGGTCTGGTGTATACTCTGGGGATGATCCCCTTTGCCCGGAACCGGAAGTATGACCACTGCGTGTGGCACCTGTTCGTGCTGGTTGCCGCCGCACTGCACTGGGTCGGCATTTATACGCAGATATATGGAGTGTGATCGCGCACATAAAAAGAGGCTTCGGTTAGTCCGAAGCCTCTTTTCCAGCGGAAGGGATCTAGGGGAAACCTTGGTTTCCCCAGTTCTTTTGCCTCCGGCAAAAGAAGAAATTCTAATTATTTTTGTCAGGACATGCGCCTGACAAAAATACCTAGACTCCAGGCGCCTTGGGCGCCGACACCAGTGACGGAGCGTCACTGGTGGGGGGAATCTAAAGGGGGGACAGAGTCCCCTCTTTATTTAGTTCCGAAGATCCGGTCGCCGGCGTCGCCCAGGCCGGGAACGATGTAGCCGTTCTCGTTCAGGTGGTCGTCCACGGCACCGCAATAGATGTTCACGTCGGGGTGGGTAGTCTGGATGCGCTCAATACCCTCGGGAGCAGCCAGCAGCACCATCAGCTTGATATTGGTGCAGCCCCGCTTCTTCATCTCGGAGATGGCGGCCTCGGCGCTGCCGCCGGTGGCCAGCATGGGGTCCACGATCAGAATGTCCCGCTCAGCGATATCCTTGGGCATCTTGCAGAAGTACACATGGGGCTCCAGGGTCTCCTCGTCCCGGAACATGCCGATGTGGCCCACCCGGGCGCCGGGGACCATGCGCAGCACGCCGTCCACCAGACCCAGACCGGCCCGGAGGATGGGCACCACGGCGAACTTTTTGCCCTTCAGGGTGGGAGCGGTGGTCTTGCAGATGGGGGTCTCCACTTCCTTGGTGGTCAGAGGCAGATCGCGGGTGGCCTCGTAGGTGATCAGCATGCCGATCTCAGAGACGATCTCCCGGAAGTCCTTGACGCTGGTGTTCTTGTCCCGCAGAATGGTCATTTTGTGCGCCACCAAGGGGTGGTCCATAACATGTACTTTACCGCTCATAATCGCTTCTCCTTTGTTTGAAATATATGATGTATGGTGTTCAGCTGTTTTTATTTCTTCTGCCGCAGGCGGTCGGCCTGGGCGGGGCGGAGGTACACCGGCTCCAGCGCCTGGGCGCTGACCAGCTTGCCCTCCGTGGCCATGGCCCCGGCCTCCAGGGCCACGCTCATGGCGTTCTGCATCCGCAGGTGGGGAGGGGCCAGGCGGCAGGGGATACCGGCCTCCGTCAGAAAGCCGTAGCACAGCAGGGCACCGTCGCCCACCACGGTCATGGGCCGGGGATCGCCCTTCAGCTCCTCTGCCAGCTCCGCCAGGGCGATGGCCCGGTCGGGGGTCAGGCGGGTGAGGGAGCTGTCCTTTGCTTCAAACAGGGCGTTGTAGATTTGCTGGCGGCGGGCGTCCATGGCGCAGATGACAAGACCGTCGCAGAAGGCCACGTTCCGGGCCATGGCAGCCAGGGTGGATACGCCGACGGCGGGCTTGTCCGCCGCAAAGGCCAGTCCCTTGGCGGCGGAGACGCCGATGCGGATCCCTGTGAAAGACCCGGGACCCGTGGCTACGGCGATGGCGTCCATGTCAGCCACCGTCAGGCCGGTGTTTTTCAGAATGTGCTCCACAATGGGCATCAGGGTGCGGCTGTGGGTCAGACCGATGTCCTGATAGCCGGAGCAGAGAATTTTGCCGTCCTCGCTGACGGCGGCGGAGACCGCCTTGGCGGAGGTCTCCAGAGCCAGTATCTTCATGGGAGCTCGACTCCTTCGATGGTAATGGTGCGCCAGCGGTCGTTTTCCGGACGGCGGGCAATGGTGACATAGACGGTATCGGCGGGCATGGCTCCGGCCACTTGTTCACTCCACTCCACGGCGCAGACGCCGCCCCGGTCCAGATAGTCCTCCCAACCGATGTCGAACAGGGCGTCATCGTCCTCCAGACGGTACATGTCGAAGTGGAACAGGGGGAGGCGGCCGCCTTCGTACTCATTGACAATGGTGAAGGTGGGGCTGGTGACCCGGCCGGAATAGCCCAGACCCTTGGCAAGACCCCGGGTAAAGGCGGTCTTGCCCATGCCCAGGCCGCCCCGGTACGCCACCACGGCGCCGGGGGAGAGGGCGGCGGCCAGCCGCTGGCCCAGGGCCTCGGTCTCCTGTTCGTTATGGGAGAGATATTCCATGAGAGCCGTCCTCCTCTTCCTGACGAAAAATTGCCGCACCTAGTATACCATAGTTTGAACGAAGTGTAAAAAGAAATTTGCGGCGTTTACACCCCTTTTTTCTTGTGGTATACTGTACTCGTTGAATTTTGCCCCTTTGAGGAAGGAACTCCCTATGCTGAACAGACTGAAAGCGATCCTGGCGGATTTTATCCAGCAGGCCGATCTGGTGCTGCTGGGGTTTTGCTGCGTCTCCACGGTGTTTGGCATGGCGCTCATCGCCAGTGCCACCCGCTACATGGGTACCACCAAGATGCTCCGCTACGTGGGCGTTCAGAGCGTGGCCATGTGTTTGGGCATCTGCGCCTACATTTTCATCTCCATGGTGGATGTAGAGATCGTGATGAAAAAGTGGAAGTGGCTGGTGGCTTTCAATATTGTGTTCATCGGGCTGCTGCTGACGCCCTTCGGCGTGGGCGGTTCCACCACCGGCAACCAGGCCTGGCTGAAATTTCCCGGCATCCCCTTCCAGATCGGCCCGGCGGAGGTGGTGAAGATCACCTTCACCCTGCTGCTGGCCAAGCAGCTGGAGTGGCTGCGGGAGGAGAAGCGGGACCTGCGGTCTTTCTCCTCCGCCATTCAGGCGGCTGGCCATACCATCGCCCTCATGGGCTGGTATGTGGTGATCTCCGGGGATATGGGAAATGCTCTGACCTTTTTTTTCATCTTCGTGGCCATGGCCTTCGCGGCGGGCTTTGCTCTGCGGTGGTTCGTGCTGCTGTTTGCCGGTATGGGCGGAGCCATCGCCGGGGCGGTGTTCCTGGGATTGATGCCGGACTATATGAAAAAGCGGTTCCTGGTACTGTTTGACCACAGCTACGACACACTGGGTGTGGGCTGGCAGCAGAGCCGGAGCCTGCTGGCCATCGGCTCCGGCGGCGTCTTTGGACAGGGATATATGAACGGCACCCAGACCCAGAGCAGCTACCCCCAGTCCCTGCCCTACCGGTGGACGGACTTTATTTTCTCCGTCTGTGGAGAGGAACTGGGTCTGGTGGGGTGTCTGGCGGTGATCCTGCTGCTGGTGGCCATCATTGCCCGTGTGTTGATGGTGGCGAAGAACGCCGAGACCAATTTCCAGTGTTACGTCTGCGTGGGGATGGCGGCCATGCTGATCTACCAGACCATCATCAACATCGGCATGTGCCTGTTTGTGATGCCTACCATCGGCGTCACGCTGCCTTTCTTCAGCTACGGCGGATCGTCCCTGCTGACGCTGTTCGCCGCCATGGGCGTGGTGTCCGGCATCAAGAAGCGGTCCCCCACCATGCGGCGGCCGGGACGGCCCATCCGCTGAGCAAATACAGAAAAACAGCCGGGAGACCGGCTGTTTTTTTGCATAATCCGGCCAGGGAGGAAAAGACTAGTCCTGTATTCCATCACACAGGAGGTCATTGCCTTGAAACATGTTTCCGCGAAACGCACCGCCGCCCTGGCGCTGGCTGCGGTCCTGCTGCTGAGCGGCAGCGCATCGGCCCTGTTCGGCAAGAAAAGCGCCCCGGTAGAGCCGGCGGAGGGTGCCCCCATGGCCCGGGATGTGGAGATCAGCACCTACCGGGACATTCCCTATGAGGCCCAGTTCCTGGCCAGCGACAGCGAAGGGGACGACATGACGTATGCCGTGGTCCAGGAGCCCAAAAAGGGAACCGTCACCATCGACGGCGCGAATTTCACCTATACCCCCAACAAGGGCGCCACCGGCGGCGATAGCTTCACCTATACCGCCACTGACAGTGCGGGGAACGTCTCCCTGCCCGCCACGGTGACGGTCACCATTGAAAAGACCCGCTCCGGCGTCACCTACGCCGACACCGGGGACAGCAAAGCCGCGGCTGCCGCCCAGCAGCTGGCGGAGGAGGGGATCTTTACCGGCGCAAAGATCGGCGATCAGTATTATTTTGAGCCGGACCGGACGGTGTCCCGCAGCGAGTTCCTGGCCATGGTGCTGGAGACAGCAGGCCGGGAGGTGACGGCTGTCACCATGACGGGCTTCTGCGATGACGAGGCCATCCCCACCTGGGCCAAGGCCTACGCCGCCGCCGGCGTGGCCGACGGCATCGTCCAGGGCAAGGCCACCGCTGAGGGCGCGGCCTTCCGGGGCGATGAGACCATCACCTTCAACGAGGCCGCCACGGTGCTGGACCGGGTGCTTGACCTGGGGGATGTGGACCTGGACGTCTGGTACGCGGACCGGGAGGCGGTGCCCTCCTGGGCAGCTCAGGCCGTGGGCAACATGGAGGCGGTCAGCGTCCTGTCGGTGGGCAGCTTCGGCAGTGAGGCCATGGAGACCCCGGTGACCCGGGCCGACGCGGCAAAGATGCTCTGCGCCGCGAAGACTCTGCTGGAGGGCCAGGAGACCGGCGGATTTTTTGACTTTCTGAAATAAGCAATCAACCGAGAGACAGCCGTTTCAAAACTTGGAACGGCTGTCTCCTTTTATAAAATGCTTTCCTTTTTCGACAGATCCGTGGTATGATAAGTCCTGCTGCCTGCACCGGCAGCAATATCTTTGCAAAAGAGGGACCTTATGACGGAAAGAGAGATCGCGGAGCTCCGCCGGCGTTTTCGGGCGGACAAGAGCAACATCACCCATGTGCGGGGCTGCTACGTCAACGAGAACCGGGAGATCATCTCGGAGTTTGACCAGTCCATCGCCATGATGGGGCAGGAGGAGAGCGAAAAGCTGCTGGCGAACCTGCGCCGCACCCTGTCCGGCACCGTGGGGAAGAATCTGTTGGACATCGAATTCGATACCCGCCAGGTGGCGGAGGGCACGGAGCACCGGCTGCTGATGGCCCTGCGGGATTCCCGGCTGGAGGACCGGGAGGCCGTGGAGCAGTTCTTCCAGAAAGCCATCCAGACCCTGAACATCGAGGGGAATTACTTAATTTTATTGGCCTTTGACGCCTATGACGTGCCGTACCGCTCCAAGGACGGCCTGCGCCAAGACGACGCCTCCGCCGATGTGTTTTCTTACATTCTGTGCAGTATCTGCCCGGTCAAGCTCAGCAAGGAGGCTCTGGGCTTTGCCGTCCGGGAGAACCGGTTCCAGAACCTGAATCCGGACTGGATTGTGTCCGCACCGGAGACCGGCTTCCTGTTTCCGGCCTTCGACGAGCGCAGCACCAATTTGTACAATGCCCTGTATTACACCAAGAATATCCAGGAGAATCAGGAGGCCTTTGTGCAGGCGGTGTTCAGCAGCCCGGTGCCTATGCCCGCTGCCCGGCAGAAGGAGACCTTCCAGTCCATCCTGGGAGAGAGTCTTTCGGAGGACTGCAATTACCATGTGGTCCAGACCATCCAGGACAGATTCCGTGGCATGATCGAGGAGCACAAGGCCAACAAGGTGGAGGAGCCTCTGCTGGTGTCCAAGGGGACGGTCCGTCAGGTGCTGCGGTCCTGCGGCGTGGCGGAGGAGCACGTGGAACAGTTCGGGGAGCAGTATGACCGGGCCTTCGGGGAGGAGGCACAGCTGAGCCCCCGGAACCTGGTGGACACGAAGCAGCTGGAGGTCAAGACCCCGGACGTGACCATCCAGGTGAACCCGGACCGGGGCGACCTGTTGGAGACCCGGCTCATCGACGGCGCCCGGTACATCTTGATTCGCGCTGAGGAGGGCGTGGAGGTCAACGGCATCCAGCTCCAGATGTAAAGGGGAAGGAGGACGGTTCTCTTTTGAAAAGAGAACTGTTTTCTTTTTTTCACAGGGCACATTCCCACGGCACCGCAAAACGGCGCTTGCCTCTGCCGAGCTGAGCTGGCAGCAAGAAGTTGGAGTTGTAATTAGCTGGGGCATGTGATAAAATAATACAGATTATAATAATCATTATAATAGTATTGGTATGCCTATTGCAGGAAGGGAAGCGAAGCTTCATGAAAATCGTTGTATTGGCGGGGGGACTGTCCACGGAACGGGAAGTCTCCCTGGTGACGGGTACCTCCGTGTGCAGGGCCCTGCGGCAGAACGGCCACAAGGCCATTCTGGTGGACTTGTTCCTGGGTTTGGAAGAGGTCCCCGCGGATATGGAAACGTTGTTTGACGCACCGGATGGCCTGTGCCCGGATGCGAAGATCAAGGTGACTGCCCCGGACCTGGAAGCCGTCCGGGCCAGCCGGAAGGACCAGAGCGGGCGGCTTTTCGGACCCAACGTGCTGGAGCTGTGCTCTCTGGCGGACATCGTGTTCCTGGGCCTCCACGGCCAGGACGGTGAGGATGGCCGGGTCCAGGCCACCTTTGACCTGTTGGATATCAAATACACCGGCGGCGGCTATCTGGCCTCCGGCCTTGCCATGGATAAGTCCATGACCAAGCGGATGATGGACTCCGCCGGCATTCCCACGGCCCCCTGGCGGGATATCCCCGCTTATACCGAGACCGACATCCCCGCTCTGACGGCGGAGCTGGAGGTCCCCTGCGCGGTGAAGGTGGTCAACGGCGGCTCCTCCATCGGCGTGGCCCTGCCGGATACCAAGGAGGAACTGGAAGAGGCCCTCCGTGAAATGCTGCGGTACGGCAGCCACATCATCGTGGAGAAGAAGATTCGCGGCCGGGAGCTGACGGTGGCGGTCCTGGGAGACCGGGCCCTGCCCGCCGTGGAGATCGTCCCTGCTGTGAAGGAATTTGACTATACAGCTAAGTACCAGACCGGCGGTGCCCAGGAGCTCTGCCCCGCCCCCATCACGGCGGAACAGCAGGAGGAGATGGGAGCCCTGGCCCTGAAGCTCCACCGGACCTTGGGCCTGGAGGTTTACTCCCGGACGGACTTTTTGCTGGACGAGGAGGGGTGTTTCTGGTGCCTGGAGGTCAACTCTCTGCCGGGTATGACCTCCGCCAGCCTGGTGCCCAAGGAGGCGGCGGCAGCCGGCCTGACTTACAATGAGCTGTGCGAGGAGATCGTGCAGCGGTCCTATCGTTTGAAGAGGAGAGGTTGAGTTTATGCAGCCTATGACCGTAAAAGAGATCGCCGCCGCTGTGAATGGCGTCTGGTGGAATCCCCGGGAGGACGCGGTCCCCGTGACCGCCATTTCCACCGACAGCCGTAAAGTGGTGCCCGGCTGTCTGTTCCTGCCCTGGGTGGGGGAGAAATTCGACGGCCACGATTTCATCGATATGGCCCTGGATAAGGGCGCTGCGGGCTGCCTGTGTGCCAGGCTGCCCCAGGATATCCGGCCGGACAAATTTTACATCAAGGTGGACGACACCCGTCTTGCCTTACGGGCCCTGGCCTCCGCCTACCGGGACAAATTCGACATCCCCTTTGTCCAGATCACCGGCAGCGTGGGGAAGACCACTACGAAAGAGATGATCGCCGCTGTCCTGGGTGCCAAGTACCGGACCCTCAAGACGCCGGAGAACTTCAATAACGACATCGGTACGCCTCTGACCTTGTTCGGTCTGGGGCCGGAGCATGAGGCCGCCGTCATAGAGACCGGCATGAACCACTTTGGAGAGATCGAGTATCTGGGTGCCCTGGTGCGGCCGGATGTGGCGGTGATCTCCAACATCGGTGACGCCCACATTGAATTTCTGGGCAGCCGGGAGGGCATTCTGAAGGCCAAGTGCGAGATTTTTGAACACCTGAAGGAGGGCGGGCTGGTGGTCCTCAACGGCGATGATGCCCTGCTGAACACCGTCCAGGTGCCCTTCCGGACCGTCCGCTGCGGCCAGTCCGAGCACTGCCAGGCCCGCATCACGGAGATCGCGGACCACGGTGTGGACGGCATCACCTGCACGGTGGTGACGGAGAAGGACACCTACGCCCTGACTGTTCCCGCTCCCGGCGCCTACATGGCCTATTCCGCCTCCATCGCCGTGGCGGTGGGCGAGGAGCTGGGACTCAGCCACCAGGAGATCGTCCGGGGCGTGGCCTCCTATGAGCCCGCCGGGTCCCGGATGCGGGTGATCCATCTGCCGGAAGGCCGCATCCTGCTGGATGACTGCTACAACGCCAACCCCCAGTCCGTCACGGCGGCTCTGGAGGTTCTGGCCAAGACCGAGTGCGACCGCCGGGTGGCCGTGCTGGGGGATATGGGAGAGCTGGGCGCCCTGACGGACCAGGCCCACTATAACATGGGCGCCTTGGCGGCCATGCTGGGCATCGACTTTGTGGCGGCCATCGGCGAAAAGGCTGCCCGGATCGCGGACGGCACTGCCCAGAGCGGCGGCGAGGTCCTGCATTTTTCAACCAAGGAGGAAGCCCTCAAGACGCTGAAGGAGGAACTGAAGCCCGGCACCGCCATGCTGGTGAAGGCCTCTCATGCCATGCACTTCGGCGCCCTGGTGGATGCGCTTCAGAAGGACTATGATTGAGATACAGGTAAACGGCCTGGTGAAATCCTTTGAGGTGGGGAAGAACGTCCTGGACGGCCTCACCTTTCAGATCGACCAGGGCGAGCGGGTGGGCCTGCTGGGGAAGAACGGCGCCGGCAAGACCACCCTGTTCAAAATACTGACGGGGGAGATGGATTACGACGAGGGCCAGGTGACCATCGGTCAGGGCCGCCGGGTGGGTCTGATCTCCCAGATCCCCGTGTACCCAGCTGGGTACACAGTGGAGGATGTGCTGCGCTCCGCCTTTGCCCGCCTGCAAAGATTAGCGGAGGAGATGGAGCAACTGGCGGACCGCATGGCGGCGGGGGAGACCGACCCCGCCATCCTGCGACGGTACGGCGCTCTCAGCGAGCGGTTCGAGGTTTTCGGCGGCTACGACACCGATGTGGCGGTGAATAAGATCGCCAACGGCCTGTCCATTTCCCGGGAAATGCGGGAGCAGCTGTTTGACAGCCTCTCCGGCGGCGAAAAGACCCGGGTGAACCTGGGGCGCCTGATTCTGGAGGACACGGATATCCTGCTGCTGGACGAGCCTACCAACCATTTGGACCTCCACGCCACGGAGTGGCTGGAGGAGTATGTCCGGGGCTTCCGGGGCACAGTGGTGACCATCTCCCATGACCGCTACTTCCTGGACCGCATCGTCACCCGGGTCATTGAGATCGCCGACGGCAAGGCGGAGTTTTACAGCGGCAATTACAGCTTCTACGCCGTGGAAAAGGAACGCCGGTTCCAGGAGCGCATGAAGCAGTACGAAAAGGAACAGGCCAAGATCGAGCAGCTGGAGAAGGCGGCGGAGCAGCTGCGGATGTGGGCCTTCCAGGGCATGGACAAGACCTACCGTCGGGCTATCTCCATGGAGCGGCGCATCGAGCGGATGCGGACCACCTCCAAGCCCACCAAGGCCAAAAAGATGGACGCCCGGTTTTCCACCGCGGAGTTCCATGGCGACGAGGTGCTGGCCCTGCGGAATCTGGCCAAGAGCTATGGGGACAAGCACCTGTTCGAGGGCATCAGTTTGAAAATTGAGGGTGGTGAGCGCATTGCCCTCATCGGAGATAACGGCACTGGCAAGTCCACCCTCATCAAAATGATCATGGGGGAGCTGTATCCCGATGACGGACGCATCCGCACCGGCCCCCAGGTGAAGGCGGCCTACCTGCCGCAGATCATCCATTTTGACCACCCGGACTGGAATCTGGTGGAGAACATGATGGCTGCCAAGCGGGGCCTTTCCGCCCAGTCCGCCAGAAATAGATTGGCAGCTTACGATTTCCGGGGCGAGGATGTGATGAAGCCCGTCTCCGTCCTGTCCGGCGGTGAGCAGAGCCGCCTGCGGCTGTGTATGCTGATGGATGAAGACATCAACTTCCTGATTCTGGACGAGCCCACCAACCACCTGGACATCGACTCCCGGGAATGGATCGAGGAGGCGGTGGAGGCCTATGACGGCACGCTGCTGTTTGTCAGCCACGACCGCTATTTCATCAACCGCTTTGCCACCCGCGTTTGGGAGCTGGCGGACGGCACCATCACCGACTACCCCATGGGCTTTGCCCAGTACCGGCAGATGAAGGCACAGGAGGAGGCGGAAAAGGCAGAACCGCCAAAGCCTGTGAAGGAGAAAACCGTTACAGAGCGCCCCCGGCCCGCCAACCGGGCCCAGCAGGCGGCCCGGAAGCAGCTGACCATCTGCGAGCGGGATATCGCAAAGACGGAGGAGCGGATCGCGGCGCTGGATGCCGACATGGAGGCCGCCGCCTGCGATTATGAAAAGCTGAACGAGCTTTTGAGAGAGAAAGAAGGCGTGCAGGCAGAGTTGGACGCCCTCTATGAAAAGTGGGAAGCCCTCAGCCTGGAGGCGGGAGAGTGATCCCGCGCAGAGGAATACTCAATGAAGTTATCTGAGAAGATCCAATGTGCAGCGGCGGCTGTGCTGGCCTTGGCGGGCGTCGTGCTGATGACCGTCCGGGCCTGGGGCATGCGGTTTTCCGGCTTTCTGCTGCTGGGTCTGGCGGCGATACTGGTTTTCAAGCTGCTGCTGGACCGATGGGCTGCGGCCTCCAAAAGGGGCCTCCTGTGCCGGAGCGTGTTCCAAACCGCACTGACCTTGGTGCTGGTGCCTCTTATCTGCATAGAAATATATGTCATCAATGTCGGACGCTCCGACCTGTCCGCCCTCCCGGCTGACGCGGTGGTGGTCCTTGGCGCAGGCGTCAACGGTACGCAGCCGTCCCTGTCCCTCTACACCCGGCTGAACGCGGCCCTGGACTATCTGGAGGACAATCCCGACATTCCGGTTGTGCTCACCGGCGGAAAAGGCTATGGGGAGGAGATCACCGAGGCCCGGTGCATGTATGACTGGCTCACCGCCCACGGCGTGGACGGCGGGCGGCTGATTTTAGAGGAGCAGGCCGGGAATACGGCGGAGAATTTCGCCTTTTCCAAGGAATTGCTGGAAGAACGGGACATTGACCCGGCGGAGGACCTGGTGGCGGTGGTTACAAACGATTTCCACATTGCCCGGTCCCGCCTGATCGCCGCCCGACAGGGCTATGAACACGCCTTCGGCATTCCGGCCAGGCTGCCCTGGCGCCATCTGGAAGTAAATTATTATCTGCGGGAAGCCTTTGCCATGGTGAAAACGTGGATATTTGACTGAGGTATTTACATGAGCGATATTTTGTGCATTTATTACTCCCGGACGGGACATACCAAACAGACCATGGAGGAGATTGCCCGGGAGCTGGACGCGGAGACCGTGGAGCTGCGGGACGGCGTGAACCGCAGCGGCTGGCAGGGCTGGCTCCGCAGCGGCCTGGACGCCATGCGGAAGACCACCCGGCCCCTGCGGAAGTTTGAGACCGGCCGGCCCCTCCAGGATTACCGGCTGGTGATCGTGGGCACCCCCGTGTGGGCGGGCCGGTGCAGCTCCGTGGTGCGGAGCTTTTTGAAGGAATACGGTGGAAAGCTGCAAAACGCGGCTTATGTCATTACCAGGGGCAGCGAGGACAAGAACGAGGAAGTCTACGAGCAAATGGACCAGTACACCCCCTGCGGCCACTGCACTGCCGTCTC
The DNA here is from genome assembly GCA_964462715.1 of uncultured Oscillibacter sp. Taxonomy (GTDB): domain Bacteria; phylum Bacillota; class Clostridia; order Oscillospirales; family Oscillospiraceae; genus Oscillibacter. The sequence continues at coordinate 6,332 of CAYWYW010000022.1, read as the reverse complement.
CCTGCGGACCGGCTCCGTTGGCTACGCCTTCTGGGAGGAGGAGTTCCTGCGGCAGGTGCGGGAGCTTCTGAACCAGCAGTAGGGAGGGGCCTTTTTCAAAGATTTTGGAAAGGAGCACCCCCATGCTGGATAAACTAAAGCAGCTGGCCCTGCGGTATGAGGACCTGCAGGCCCAGTTGGCGGACCCCGCCGTTTACGGCGACATGGACAAACTGAAAAGCATCAACCGGGATCTGAAGGAACTGGGCCCGGTGGTGGAGGCCTATCACGCTTACCAACAGGCCCTGTCGGACCGGCAGGAGGCGGAACAATTGCTCCGTGATCCGGATTTCCGGGAACTGGCCCAGGAGGAACTGGCTGACGCCGGGACACGGCTGGAGCGGCTGGAGCAGGAATTGAAGCTCCTGCTGCTGCCCAGGGACCCCAACGACCGCCGCAACGTCATCATGGAGCTGCGGGGCGGCGTCGGCGGGGAGGAGAGCGCCCTGTTTGCCCATTCCCTGCTGCGGATGTACACCATGTACGCCCAGTCCAAAGGCTGGAAGCTGGACATTGTGAATATGAATGAAACGGAGCTGGGCGGCGTGAAGGAGTGCAGCGTCGTCATTGAGGGTGAGGGCGCCTGGTCACGGCTGAAATTTGAGAGCGGCGTCCACCGCGTCCAGCGGGTGCCGGAGACGGAGTCCGGCGGCCGCATCCACACCAGCGCCGCCACGGTGGCGGTGCTGCCGGAGGTGGAGGATGTGGACGTGGAGCTGAACCCGGCGGATATTGAAATGCAGGTGTTCCGATCCTCCGGCGCCGGTGGACAGCACGTCAATAAGACCTCCTCCGCCGTCCGGCTGATCCACAAGCCCACCGGCACGGTGGTGGAGTGCCAGCAGGAGCGGAGCCAGTTCCAGAACCGGGACAAGGCCATGCGCATTCTGGCCTCCAAGCTCTATGAGGAGGAACGGGAAAAACGGGACGCCGCCGAGGCGGCGGAACGCCGCAGCCAGGTGGGCAGCGGCGACCGCAGCGAGCGCATCCGGACCTATAACTTTCCCCAGGGCCGGGTGACGGACCACCGCATCGGCCTGACGCTCTATAAGATCGACGCCATCATGGATGGCGACCTGGACGAACTGATCGACGCCCTGGTCACAGCAGATCAGGCAGAGAGATTAAAGAACGGCGCGGACGCCGGCCAACGATAGAAGATAGAAACAGAGGCGAACATGATGCAGACGATTTATTACGATTTGCGGGATACTAAGGGACAGCAGAAAGAGATCGAGGAGAAGATCAGCGCCGCCGCCAAGATCCTGCGGGAGGGAGGCCTGGTGGGCATCCCCACGGAGACGGTATACGGTCTGGCGGCCAACGGCCTGGATCCGGTAGCCGTCAAGCGCATTTTCGAGGCCAAGGGCCGCCCCCAGGATAATCCCCTGATCCTGACCATCCCCGGTCAGCAGTGGCTGCCCCGGTTCTGTAAAGACATTCCCCCGCTGGCTTATGTGCTGGCCCGGAAATTCTGGCCCGGTCCCCTCACCATGATCCTGAAGTGCCGGAAGGATGTGGTCCCCGACATCATCACCGCGGGCCTGGACACCGTGGCCATGCGCTGCCCCAACCACCCCGTCACCCTGGCCATCATCCGGGAGGCGGGCGTGCCCGTGGCGGCCCCCAGCGCCAACACCTCCGGCCGCCCCAGCTGCACCACGGCCCAGGATGTGCTGGAGGACATGGACGGCAAGATCGAGGGCGTGGTGGACGGCGGTCCCTGTACGGTGGGAGTGGAGTCCACCATCCTGGACCTGACCTGTGATCCTCCCCGGCTGCTGAGACCCGGCGGACTGCCCCTGGAGGCCCTGGAACAGCTCATTGGCCCCATCGCCGTGGACAAGGCGGTCACCGGCCTGCTGGATGAGGGCGAGCAGCCAAAGGCTCCCGGTATGAAGTACCGCCATTACGCCCCCAAGGCGCCCGTGACCGTGGTCACCGGCGCGCCGGAGGCCTCCGCCCGGGTCATCCGGCAGCATGTGGGCCCCACCAGCGGTGTCATCTGCTTTGACGAGTATGTGGACCTTTTCAAGGACCAGAAGGTCCAGCCTCTGGGCCCCAGCGGCGACAAGCTGATCCAGGCCCAGCGGGTGTTTGACGCCCTGCGGGCCTTTGACTCCAGCGATGTGACGGAGATCTACGCCCAGTGCCCCGATAACCGGGGCCTGGGACTGGCTGTCAGCAACCGCCTGAAAAAGGCGGCGGGCTTCCATGTCATCGAGGCTGACAGCCTGCGGGTGGTGCTGGGCCTCACCGGCGGCACCGGCGCGGGAAAAAGCAGCGCATTGCAGGCCATCCAGGACCTGGGCGGCGTGGTGGTGGACTGTGACAAGGTGTACCACCGGATGTTGGCGGAGGACCAGGAGATGCGCAACGCCATCAACATGGTGTTCCCCGGCGTGTTCCGGGCCGATGGCTCCCTGAACCGGGAGAAGCTGGGCCAGGAGGTCTTTGCCAAGAAGGACCGGCTGGCCAAGCTCAACAGCATCGTCTACCGATATCTGATCCCGGAGATCCAGCGGCTGGTGGGGGAGGACGACGGCCTGTATGCCATCGACGCCATCAATCTGCTGGAGAGCGGGGTGGACAGTCTCTGTGACCGCACGGTGGCGGTGACGGCCCCCGTGGAGCTGCGGGTCCGCCGCATCATGGCCCGGGACGGCATCTCGGAGCAGTACGCCCGCATGCGCATCAACGCTCAGAAGTCGGATGAGTATTACCGCAACAAATGCGACTGCGAACTGAACAACGCCGCCGACACGCCGGAGGCCTTCCGGGAGGAAGCGCGGCTGTATTTCAAGCGGCTGATCGACAGCATCAAGGAGGAAAAATCCCATGGATAAGGACGCATACAAGGAACTGAAACAGAAGCTGCTGTCCACAAAAAAGAACGGCTATGACCTGGTGAGCGCCAGGGACCTGAAGGCCATGGAGGACTACTGCCGTGGCTACATGGCCTTCCTGGACGCCGGCAAGACGGAGCGGCTCTGCGCGGCCGAGACCATCCGCCTGGCGGAAGAGAAGGGCTACAAGCCCTATATCCGGGGCATGAAGCTAGAGAGCGGCGACAAGCTGTATCTCTGCAACCGGGGCAAGTCCGTCCTGCTGGCCCATATCGGTAAGAAGTCCCTGGTGGATGGTGCCCAGATCGCTGCCGCCCATATCGACTCCCCCCGGCTGGACCTGAAGCCCAATCCTCTGTATGAGGACAGTGAACTGGCCTTTTTCAAGACCCACTACTACGGCGGTATCCGCAAGTACCAGTGGGTCACTATCCCCCTGGAGCTGCGGGGCGTGGTTGCCCTGAAGGACGGCACCAGCGTGAAGGTGAACATCGGCGGCGACCCCGGCGATCCTACCCTGGTCATCACGGACCTGCTGCCCCACCTGGGTCAGGAGCAGGCCAAGAAGCCCCTGGCCTCCGCCATCCCCGGCGAGACGCTGAACCTGCTGCTGGGCAGCCGTCCCATCGGGGACGAGGAGGAGTCCGGCCGGGTGAAGCTGGCGGTCATGCAGATCCTGAACGAGAAGTACGGCATCACCGAGGACGACCTGACCTCCGCGGAGCTGGAGGCCGTCCCCGCCGTAAAGGCCTGCGACATCGGCCTGGACCGCTCCATGATCGGCGCCTACGGCCACGACGACCGGGTCTGCGGCTACGCCGCCCTGAAGGCCCTGCTGGACCTGGAGGAGACGCCGGAAAAGACCGCCGTCTGCGTTCTGGCGGACAAGGAGGAGATTGGCTCCGACGGCGTGACGGGCATGCAGTCTGCCGCCTTTGATACCTTCATGGAGGATCTGTGTGCCGCCCAGAACGTGCCTGTCCGGGTGTGCTTTGAGAAGTCCTTCTGCCTCAGCGCCGACGTGACGGCGGCCTACGACCCCGACTACGCCGAGGTCTACGAAAAGCGGAACGCCGCCTTCGTCAACTACGGCATCGGCCTGTGCAAGTATACCGGCGCCCGGGGCAAGTCCGGCGCCAGCGACGCCGACGCCGAGACCGTGGCTTACGTCCGCCGCCTGTTCGACGAGGCAGGTGTGGTCTGGCAGATCGCAGAGCTGGGCAAGGTGGACGCCGGCGGCGGCGGCACCGTGGCCATGTATATGGCCAACCGCAACATCACCACTCTGGACGCCGGTGTGCCGGTGCTCAGCATGCACGCTCCCTTTGAGGTGGTCAGCAAGTTGGACTGCTGGGAGACCTACAAGGGTATGAAGGCCGTCTATCAGGCGGAGAAATAAGGCGCTTATACAAGCCCCCGTACCAACCGGTATGGGGGCTTGCTGCTTGACAAAAGGCAACCTATTGCGTATAATGCGCAATAGGTTGCTTATTTGATCAAAAGGGGGTATTACCATGGAGATCCCGGCAAGGGAATACCTGTTTGGCAGCATTTTTCTCTTGTCCAACAAGCTGCAGGCTCTGGGGGACGGCTATCTGAAGAAAGTTACTCTCAAGCAGTGGCTGCTGCTCATTATGATCCACGTCATGGATAAGGACCAGCCTTCTGTGACGGAGGTGGCAGATTTTATGGGAAGCACCCGGCAGAATGTGCGGAAGATGCTGGAGGTTTTGGAGGGAAAGGGGTTTGTGGAGCTGCGTGCAAACCCACTGGACCGGCGGACGCTGTCGGTGGCCCTGACGCCCAGGACGGAGCAGTTCTTTGTGCGGTTCCAGGCTAAAGGCGACGCCTTCCTGGACCGGCTTTTTAGCGGCATTCCCCCGGAGGAACTGGCGGTCACCCGCCGGACGGTGGAAGCGCTGTTTGAAAACATGGAAAGAATGGGGGAGGAGCATGTCTGATATCGCGGTCATTTATGCATCTCATTACGGCTTTACGGAGGCCTACGCCCGTTGGCTGGCGGAGGAGCTGGCAGCGGACCTGCTGGAGGCCGGCAAGGTGAAGAGAGAGGATTTGGAGCGGCACGGAACTATCGTCTATGGCGGCGGCCTGTACGCCGGGGGCGTCAACGGCATCTCTATACTGGTGAAAAACGCGGAACGCTTACAGGGAAAAGCGCTGTATCTTTTCACCGTGGGGGCTTCCGACCCGGCGGACCTGGTGAACATTGCCAACATCCGGAAGGGCTTGGCCAAGGCACTGCCGCCGACTATGTTAGAGACGACTACAATTTATCATCTGCGGGGCGGGCTGCGCTATTCCAAAATGAGTATGGTCCACCGGACCATGATGGCCATGCTGCGGAAGATGCTGCTGAAAAAGCCGGAGGCGAAACTGCGAAGCGAGGACCGGGCCCTGCTGGAGACCTACGGACAGGACATCAGCTTCCTGGACCGGGCCGCCATTGTTCCTTTTGTGGAGGACATCCGCCGGGGAGTGGCACGGGCATGAAACATACCGTAAAAGACCGCCTTCGGGCGGCCTTTTTGGTGTCTTTCCAGGAAAAAATCCGCCGCTCCTGTCATTTTGCCCACGGAGGGCGGACAATCCGACAAAACTTTCCATGATTCCGCCAAAGTTTTTTTGCCTCATTGCAGTTGCGCCAAAGATAAAAATATGGTACTATGAACGACGTGAAAGGACAAATGACCGTAGGAGGCGGACGAAATGGCAAAAGCAATCAAATATTACATTGTAGCGGCGGACGCCCTGCCGGAGATCTTCATCAAAGTGGCCGAGGCCAAGCGGATGATGCAGACCGGCGAAGTGGACACCGTGGGCGCGGCCACCCGGTTGGCTGGTATCAGCCGCAGCGCCTTTTACAAGTACAAGGATTCCGTGCAGCCCTTCAATGACATGAAGTCGGAGCACATCATCACCTTCTACGGCATGCTGAAGGACACCGCAGGTGTGCTGAGCCGGGTACTGTCTGTGTTCGCGTCCTCCGGTGCCAACATCCTCACCATCAACCAGTCTATCCCTACCAACGGCTGTGCCGCCGTCACCATCTCCGCCGAGACCAGTGAGATGGCGGAGTCTCTGGAGCAACTGCTGGCGGACGTATCCGGTCTGGACGGCGTGGTGAAGTTTGAGATCCTGGCAGGCTGAAAAGGAGAGAGAGCATGATACAGATCGCGATCATGGGCCTTGGCACCGTCGGAACTGGTGTTGCCAAAGTCGTGGCGGAAAACGCCAAGCAGATCGAGCGGAAGCTGGGAGAGCCCCTGCAGGTGAAGCGGATCTTGGTCCGCCGCTTCAAGGACGGTCCCTATCGCCAGCTGATGACGGATGATTTCAGGAAGATCGAGGAGGACGACGACATCCGCGTGGTAGTGGAGACCATCGGCGGCGTGGAGGCGGCCTACGAATATACCAAGCGGGCGCTGA
>CAYWYW010000021.1:0-25609 GCA_964462715.1 uncultured Oscillibacter sp. | reverse complement strand
TGGACCAGTATCTGGACGAGATCACCTATAAGTTCCAGAAGAAGATCGTCAAGGCCTGGCTGCTGGAAGGCCACCGCGTGGACGGCCGCCAGAAGAACGAGATCCGTCCTCTGGCCGCTGAGGTTGGCGTGCTGCCCCGGGTCCACGGCTCCGGCCTGTTCACCCGCGGCCAGACCCAGGTGCTGTCCGTCTGCACTCTGGATACCCTGTCCGCCAACCAGAAGCTGGACACCATCTGGGAGGAGACGGAGAAGCGCTATATGCACCACTACAACTTCCCCGGCTACTCCGTGGGCGAGGCCAAGCCCGCCCGCAGCCCCGGCCGCCGCGAGATCGGTCACGGCGCCCTGGCCGAGCGCGCCCTGCTGCCCGTGATCCCCTCCGTGGAGGAGTTCCCCTACGCCATCCGCGTGGTCAGCGAGGTGGTCAGCTCCAACGGCTCCACCTCTCAGGGCTCCATCTGCGGCTCCACCCTGGCTCTGATGGACGCCGGCGTGCCCATCAAGGCCCCCGTGGCCGGCATCTCCTGCGGCCTGATCCAGGACGACGACGGCTCCTTCACCACCTTCATCGACATCCAGGGCGTGGAGGACTTCCACGGCGAGATGGACTTCAAGGTGGCCGGCACCAAGAAGGGCATCACCGCCATCCAGATGGACCTGAAGAACGACGGCCTGACCATGGAGATCATCCGGAACGCTCTGGACATCACCTACGACGCCCGGGTGCAGATCCTGGACCAGATCATGCTGCCCTGCATCGCCGAGCCCCGGCCCGAGGTCAGCAAGTACGCTCCCAAGATGATCACCATGCACATTGACCCCGACAAGATCCGGGACGTCATCGGCAAGGGCGGTTCTGTCATCCAGAAGATCGTGGCCGACACCGGTGCCAAGATCGATATCAACGACGACGGCTCCATCTTCATCGCCGCTCCCAACCCCGAGAGCTGCGACGCCGCCAAGAAGTGCATCGACGACATTGTCTTCGTGCCCGAGGTGGGTCAGCTGTACTACGGCCGCGTGGTGCGCCTGATGACCTTCGGCGCCTTCGTGGAGCTGGCTCCCGGCAAGGACGGCCTGGTCCACATCTCCAAGCTGGCCGACCACCGCATTGAGAAGGTGGAGGACGCCTGCAAGATCGGCGACATGATGTGGGTCAAGGTTACCGAGATCGACGAGAAGGGCCGCGTGAACCTTTCTCACAAGGACGCCATGAAAGAAATCGCCGCCAAGGAAGCCAACGGCGAGCGCATTAAGTAAATTTTCCCCAAGTGTTTCAGCGGGGCGGGCACTGGCCCGCTCCGCTTTACTTTTGGCAGAGAAGGGATGGATGTCATGCGCCTGCGCCTTTACTGCGCTGGGGACCTGCCCATGCTGCTGGAGCTGTTTTACAACACGGTCCACACCGTCTGCACCGGGGACTACACCCCCGCCCAGCTGAATGCCTGGGCGCCCCGGAAACCAGATGAAGCCGCCTGGGACGTCTCTCTCCGAAGCCGGACCACCCTGGTGGCGGAGGAGGGTGGCGCCATTCTGGGCTTTGGAAACATCGGCCCCGACGGATATCTGGACCTGCTGTACGTCCACAGGGATCATCAGCGTCGGGGCATTGCCGCCGTCCTCTGTGATTTTCTGGAGACGTTGTATCCCGTGGGCCGGGTGACGGTCCACGCCTCCAAGACCGCCCGGCCCTTCTTTGAAAAACGGGGCTACCGGATGCTGCGGTCCCAGTGGGTGGAGCGCCGGGGCCAGGTTTTGACCAATTATGTGATGGAAAAGGAGCTGATCTGAATGGATATCATCGCCGCCATCGCCACCGGCGGGAACCCCACAGCCATCGGCATCGTCCGCCTTTCCGGCGAGGGCTGCTTCGCCCTCTGCGACCGGGTGTTCCGGGCTCTGAACAAAAAGACTTTTTCCGGGCAGGAGGCCCGGAAGATGATCTACGGCGATATGCTGGACGCCGAAGGCCGCGTCATCGACCGGGGCCTTGCCGTCCGTTTCCCCGGCCCCCGCAGCTACACCGGAGAGGATTCCGCCGAGTTCCACTGCCACGGCTCCCCCGTGGTGCTGCGGGAGCTTTTGAGCGCCCTGTTCGCCGCCGGAGCCCGGCAGGCCAAGGCCGGAGAGTTTACCCGGCGGGCCTTTTTGAACGGCCAGCTGGACCTGACCCAGGCGGAGGCCGTGGTGGATCTCATTGACGCCGAGACCGCCGCCGCCGCCCGGAACGCCGCCGCCCAGCTGGACGGCGGCCTGCGCCGGGTGCTGGAGCCCATCCAGGACGCTTTGCTGGAGATCACCTCCCGGTTTTACGCCGTGGTGGACTACCCCGACGAGGACATTGAGGATATTCAGCCGGAGCAGGTAGCCGAAGCCCTTTCTTCCGCCGAGAAACAGCTCACCGCCCTGCTGGCCACCTGCCAGCGGGGAAAAGTGCTGAAATCCGGCGTCCGGACCGCCATCGTGGGCCGGCCCAACGCCGGAAAGTCCTCCCTGCTGAACGCTTTGGCGGGCTATGAGCGGGCCATCGTCACCGATATCCCCGGCACCACCCGGGATACCGTGGAGGAGTCCGTCCTCTGCGGCGGCGTACTGCTGCGGCTCATCGACACCGCCGGTATCCGGGATACGGAGGACACGGTGGAGCAGATGGGCGTGGAACGCAGCCGTAGAGCTCTGAAATCCGCTGATTTGGTGCTGGCGGTGGTAGACGGCTCCGTTCCCCTGACCGCCGAGGACCTGGAGGTCCTGCGGCTGGCCGCCGAATGCCCCCGGTGGATCGCGGTGTTCTCCAAATGCGACCTCTGGGATACAAAGGCCCGTTCTATGGGCATCGCAGGCGGAGGCCCCGCCCCCGCCGCGTCTGTGACGCTCTCCTCCGTCACCGGGGAGGGCCTGGACCAGCTGGAAGCCGCTGTGGCCGCCCTGTTCCCCGCCGGAGCCCCCGGAGAGGCCGGCAGCCTCCTGACGGACCAGCGGCAGGAGGAGGCCGCGTCCCGGGCCCGGGACGCCGTCCGCCGGGCCAAAGACGCCCTGGAGGGCGGTCTGACCCCCGACGCGGTGCTCACCGACGCCGAGGAGGCCCTGGACGCCCTGGGCGAACTGACGGGCCGCACGGCCAAGGAGGAGATCGTCTCCCGCATCTTTGAGCGGTTCTGTGTCGGAAAATGAAGAAAATCCGGTTCCCATCTTTATAAAATATGATTTACAAAACCATATTGGAGTGGTAAAATAGTTCCTGCACGAAGTTCAATACTGCAAAAGGAGGCTTTATCATGCAGGATCTGTCATCTCTGCTGGAATGTCTGCGGCAGCAGCGGCCGGTGGAGTGGGGACAGCTCCCCGATTTCGCCCTGTACATGGACCAGGTTCTCAGCTACATGGACCGGCAGGTCATCCGCTTTGACGAGGACGACGGCCTCACCGCCGCCATGGTCAACAACTACACGAAAAGCGGGCTGGTGCCCCGGGCCGAAGGCAAGAAATACAACCGGGACCACCTGGCCTATCTGACCGCCATCTGCGTCCTCAAGCACGTCATGTCCACCCGGGACATGGACCTGCTCATCAAGGAGGAGCTGCAGGGAGACCGGACCATTCCGGACAGCTACGCCGCCTTCTGCGGCAGTCTGGACAACGCTCTGAACCTGACTGCCGACGAGATGGAGGCCCAGGCCCCGGACCAGTCCCTGGCGGACGCTGCCATCCACTTCGCCCTGCTGAGCTACGCCGCCGGCGTGGCCAGCAGCCGGTATGTAACGCTCCTGCGGCAGCAGAAGGAAGCCGCGCAGGAAGCCCACGGAAAAAAATCCAAGAAGGAGCATGAGTGATATGAGAGACTTTGTCATCATGACCGACAGCTGCTGCGACATGACCGCCCGGATGGCGGAGGAGCTGGAGCTGAAAGTCCTTCCCCTGAGCCTGCTGATGGGCGAGGATACGTACCGCAACTGGCTGGATGGCCGGGAGATCGGCTTCCATGACTTCTATGAGCGCATCCGCTCCGGCGCCACCGCCACCACCTCCGCTATCAGCGTGGGTGATTTCGAGGAGGCCATGCGGCCCATTCTGGAGGCGGGCAAGGACATTCTGTACCTGGGCTTCTCCTCCGGCCTGTCCACCACCTACCAGTCCTCCGCCATCGCCGCCGACGGCCTGCGGGAGGAGTTCCCCGACGCCAAGATCTACACGGTGGATTCTCTGGCCGCCTCTCTGGGCCAGGGCCTGTTCGTCTATCTCTGCGTGCAGCAGAAGCGGGCGGGCAAGACCATCGACCAGGTCCGGGACTACGCCGAGGAGACCAAGCTGAAGGTCTGCCACTGGTTCACCGTGGACGACCTGAACCACCTGAAGCGGGGCGGCCGCATCAGCGCCGCCACCGCCCTGTTCGGCACCATGCTGGCCATCAAGCCCGTCATGCACGTAGATGACGAGGGTCACCTGATCCCCGTCAGCAAGGCCCGGGGCCGGAAGGCTTCCCTGCTGGCTCTGGTGGACCAGATGGAGAAAACCGCCATCGACCCCAAAAATCAGACCGTTTTCATCAGCCACGGCGACTGCGAGGCCGACGCCCAATTCGTGGCCGGCGAGGTCCGCCGCCGCTTCGGCACGGAGGACATCCACATCAACTATGTGGGCCCTGTCATCGGAAACCACTCCGGTCCCGGCACCCTGGCCCTGTTCTTCCTGGGCGAGCACCGGTAAAGACACCCCGCGACTTTACATTTCAGATTCTTGAGAGGTAGCTATGAACTGGCTGGAACTGCACATTGACACCACCCACGCCGGACTGGACACGGTAACAGCTATGCTGTCCGCCCTGGACATCGACGGCGTCATCATCGACGACGAGACCGACTTCCAGGACTTCCTGGAAAACAACCACCAATACTGGGACTATGTGGACGAGGACCTGGAAAAGGCCATGGCCGGCAAGTCCCGCATCACCTTCTACCTGCTGGCAAACGACACCGGATACGGCAAGCTGGGCGAGGTCCGGGTGGCCCTACAGAAGCTGAAGGAGAGCCGGGACGACTGCGGCACCCTGCTGCTGAGCATGGAGAATATCCAGGACGCCGACTGGGAAACCAGCTGGAAGAAGTATTACAAACCCCTGGAGATCGGCGACCGCCTGCTGGTGGTCCCCCAGTGGGAAACGGAAGACCCCAAGGTACGCGCCTCTTCCCGGGTCCCCCTGATCCTGGACCCCGGCCTGACCTTCGGCACCGGAAGCCACGCCACCACCCGCCTGTGCCTGACGGCCCTGGAAAAAGCCATTCAGGGCGGCGAGCGGGTGCTGGACCTGGGCTGCGGCAGCGGCATTCTGTCCATCGCCGCCCTGCGGCTGGGCGCCGCGGAGGCCACCGCTGTGGACATCGACGACAAGTGCCTGACGGTGGCCTATGACAATGCCGCCCTCAACGGCATCGGCAAGGACACTTACACTGTGAAGGTGGGCAACGTCCTCACCGACGAGGCTATGCGGGCTGAGCTGGGCGGCGGCTATCAGATCGTCCTGGCCAACATCGTGGCGGACGTCATCATCGGCCTGGCCCCCATGGTGCGGTCCATGCTGGCTCCCGGCGGCCTGTTCCTCTGCTCCGGCATCATCGACACCCGGGCGGAGGAGGTGGCGGACAAGCTCCGGGAGGCGGGGCTTGTGATCGAAGAGACCCGCTCTGCCGAGGGCTGGTTCGCCTACACCTGCCATTTCTGACTCCACAAGGGGGTTTTCCTTTGCAAAAGCTGTCCCAATGGGACCGGTTCCTCGGTTCCTACTTTCCCTGGTTCGTCCTGGCCTGCGCCACCACCGGCGTGCTGTTTCCCGATACCTTTTCCTGGCTCAACGGCAGCGTCACCATGGGCCTGTTTGCTTTCATGACCTTTGCCAACAGCCTGGGCGGCGGCTTCCGGGAGCTGGGGCGGGTATTCCTCCGGCCCCTGCCGGTAGTGGTCACCCTGCTCCTGCTCCATGTGGTCATCCCCCTGCTGACGCTGGGCCTTGGCAATCTGCTGTTTCCGGACGTCCCCCTGTTCACCATAGGGCTGGTGCTGGAATACGTCATTCCCACCGGAGTGGCCTCTCTGATGTGGGTGGGTATCTGCGGCGGCAATGCGCCGCTTTGCCTCTCCATCGTCCTGCTGGACACCCTGGCGGCTCCCGTAGTCATCCCCCTGTCCCTCAAGCTGCTGGTGGGCTCCGTGGTGGAGGTGGACACCTGGGGCATGATGGGCGATATGATGGTCATGGTGGCTCTGCCCGCCCTGGCGGCCATGACCGTGTACCAGGTCACCGGAGGCCGGGCGGCTGTGACGCTGAAGCCCAGGCTGGCGCTGTTCGCCAAGCTGGCTTTGCTGATCGTCATCACCGCCAACGCCACCTCCTGCGCCGCCTTCCTCCGCAACATCGACCGCACACTGGTGCTGGTGATGGCGGCGGTGTTCCTGCTGTGCCTGTTCGGGTTTCTGGCGGGATACTGGGCGGCGAAGCTCCTGGGGCTGGACTTCCCCACCCGGGCGACCATGTGCCTGAACACCGGGCTACGGAACATCAGTGCCGGGTCGGTGCTGGCGCTGCAATACTTCCCCGCCCAGGCCGTTTTTCCCGTGGCCTTTACGCCGCTGTTTTTGCAGTTCACCACCTCCATCATCGTCAAGGTCCTGATGCGGATCCCCTCCGGGCGGGCGTATGCCACGGCAAAAGAGGACGTTTCCGTATAACGAGCAATTTTGTGCGCGGCTTTCGCCGCGCACTTTTTTTGCCGCTGCGGCCCTGCTTCGACAGAATACACCCGACTTTTCGTCTTTTGTTGGGTAAAATGGTGAAAACCGGAAGGAAGTGAAGCCCATGAAGCCGACCACCCATGTGCTGCAGCTCCCCGCGGCGGAGATTCGTCCCAATCCCCGCCAGCCCCGCCGGGTCTTTGACGAAGCGGGCCTGCGGGAATTGGCGGCCTCCATCCGCGTCCACGGCGTCCTCCAGCCCCTGACGGTCCGCCGCACGGCGGAGGGCTGGGAGCTGATCGCCGGGGAACGGCGCCTGCGGGCCTCCCGGCTGGCGGGACTGGAGACCGTTCCCTGCATTGAGAGTACCGCCGGTGATGAGGAATCCGCCCTGCTGGCCCTGATCGAAAACCTGCAGCGGCAGGACCTGCACTACTTCGAGGAGGCCGCCGCCATCGGGGACTACATCCACCGAACAGGCATCACCCAGGAGGAGGCCGCCCGACAGTTAGGCCGCAGCCCCTCGGCCCTGGCCAACAAGCTGCGGCTGCTGCGGCTCTCCCCCGCCTGCCGGAATCAGTTGGTGAAGGGCGGTCTCACGGAACGCCACGCCCGGTGCCTGCTGCGGCTGGAGGACGAATCGGAGCGGCTGACGGCCCTCAAGTACATTGCGGACCATCAGCTGAACGTGGCCCAGACGGAGCAGTACATCGAGCGGCGGCTGGCAGCACTGCAAACCACGCCTCCGGCGGGGCGGCGGACTTTTATCCTCAAAGATGTGCGGCTGTTCCTCAACAGTGTGGACCACGGCCTGCGGCTCATCCGCAGCGCGGGGGTAAACGCCGCCTGCGACCGGCAGGAGACAGAGGAGGACATCCTCCTGACCATCCGCATCCCCAAGCAGCGGGCCCAAAAGGGGTCCTGATTGTTACGGGATTGTAATTTGTTTTTCCCCGAACCTGTGTTAAAATGAGAAACTGAGCATAGAGTGTTCTGTGCCTGTCCACATTTGAAACAACAGGAGGGGCTTCATGGAGCAGACGACGAACGAAGCCGTAGAGCGGAAAAATCCGGGCGGCGCCCGGTTAAAAAAGGGCAGCGGCAAGACGCCGCTGCTGGTCATCGACATCATTTTAGGTGTACTGGCGCTGGCCTATGTGGGCCTGTGCGCCTACGCCGGGTCCCTGGACACCTTTTACGCCAACTATCACATCAACGGCATCGCCGTGGGCGGGATGACGGTGGACCAGGCGTCCCGGGCGCTTGCGGCGGAGCTGCCGGAGCAGGCCATATCCCTCCATTGTGGGGATGATCCGGTCAAATTGGGCTGGCCTTCGGACTCCCTGCCCCCCGTGACCCTGGGAGAGCTGGGCTATACGGAGGAGCGCTGCGGTGTCATTGCCCAGCGCCTGTTTGACCAGCAGAAGAGCATCAGCTTTTTCAGCCGGGGCGGCCGGTTCCTGTCCGCCCTGTTCTCCTCCACGGGGGACACGGTCTCTGACGAGGACATGGACGCGTCTGTTTTTCAGGAGCGGGTGACCCGGCTGGCGCAGGAGCTGGCCCTGGAGCCTCAGGATACCACCTACTCCATTGGTGAGAATAGCATCTCCATCACCAAGGCCGTCAACGGGCGCTCCGTCAAGGAGGACGCCCTGGCCGATGCGCTGATGCATGCCATCCGTACATACGGCACCCAAGGAGAGCTGATCGCTTACATCAGCTTTGCCCATTTTAACCCCTGGAGCCTGACGGCCCAGGCCATCCACGACGAGGTGGCCGCCGAGATGAAAAACGCCGGGTATGACCCGGAGACCAAGTCCATCACCCCGGAGCGGCTGGGGGCGGAATTCGACGTGACTGCCGCCCAGAAGGCTCTGGATGACGCGGCCCCCGGCGAAACCGTGGAAATTCCCGCCGTCATCGAGTACCCCACCGTCACCGCCGAGGCCTTAAAGGGCGTCCTGTTCCGGGATGTGCTGGGCGAGGCCCGCACTAAGGTGGGCGGCACCGCCGCACGCATCTCCAACGTGAAGCTGTCCGCAGCCTCCATCAACGGCCATGTGATGAACAGCGGTGACGTGTTCTCATACAACGGCGTGGTGGGCCAGCGGACCGCCGCCAACGGCTATCAGCCCGCCCCCGCCTATGTGAAGGGCGAGACGGTGGACGAGATCGGCGGCGGCATCTGCCAGACCTCCTCCACGCTGTATCTGGCCTGCCTGCGGGGCAACCTGGAGATCACCGAGCGCCACGCCCACCGCTACATCCCCGCCTACATCGCCGCCGGTATGGATGCCACCGTGTCCTGGGGCGGCCCGGACTACAAGTTCACCAACGACACCGACTATCCCATCAAGATCGTCACCAGCTATGAAGGCGGCTACTTGACGGTGAAGCTGCTGGGCACCAACATCACCGGCATCACCGCCAGGATGACCAACGAAAAGCTCTCCACCACTGATTTCCAGGTGGTGTACGAGGACGATCCCACTCTGGCTCCCGGCACGGAGCAGGTCAAGACCACGCCCTACACCGGGTCCAAGTGGAGAACCTATCGGAACCTGTACGACGCCAACGGCAAGCTGATCTCCACCACCTACGAAGATACCAGCGACTACAAGGCCCGGAACAAAGTCATCCTGAAGGGTCCCGCTGCCGCCGCGTCCACGGAGCCGGATATACCCGCCGTGAACCCCGGCACCCCGGAGACTCCGCCCGCCTCCACGGAGACCCCGGCGGAGACGCCCACCGTGCCGGAAACCCCGGCGGAGACGCCTGTGGAGCCCACCGACGGCCCCGCCATCATCGTCTTGCCGGAGGAACCGGAATTCTGAAACAAAAGAGACCGCTTTTGAAAAAGCGGTCTCTTTTTTCGCCCTTTTGGGTATACTATGGACAACATTCGACGGTTTTGGGAGGGACCTTTCATGGGAAAATACCGGTGGGTGCCGCTGGCGGTGCTGATGGCGGGAACGCTGGCCCTGTGGCCCCTGCGGGACCGGCTGACAGCGGAGCACATCGCCGCCTGGTCCCCCCGGGAGGCGGGGCTGGCGGTAGTCTTTCTGCTGGTCCTGTACGCCGTCAAAAGCCTGTCAGTGGCCTTCCCCCTCTCCGCCCTGGAGGCCGCGGTCGGGCTGCTGTTTCCCCTGCCCGCTGCCCTGGCGGTGAACCTGCTGGGGGTGCTGACGGCGCAGGTGATCCCCTTTTTCCTGGGCCGCCGGGAGCAGGCGGGACTGGCGGATCTGACAGCACGGCATCCCCGTCTGGCGGCCCTCCGGCCCGGAGACCGTCCGGGCCGGGCCGTGTTTCTGCTGCGGCTGGCGGGGGCCTCTCCCGGCGACCTGGTGAGCCTGTATCTGGGAGCCGCCGGGGTTCCCCTCCGGGCCTATCTCACCGGCGGCGTGCTGGGAAGCCTGCCCCGGGTGGCTGCCGCAACGGTGCTGGGGGCAGCTTTGTGGGAAATCGGCAGTCCCCGGTTCTGGCTGTCCCTGCTGCCCGGCGCGGCGCTGACGGCGCTCTCTTTTGTCCTTTGGCGTCTCTGGAAACCATAAAAACCGGCCCCGAAGGGCCGATTTTTGGACTTATCCTCTTTGTTTTTTCAGCTTTCGGATATCCTCTCCGAAGAAAGGCAGCATCTGATACTCGCCCTCAATGCGGGAGGCAATCTGAGGAGAATAGCGGCGGCTGATATCCTCCACCGTCAGATTGGTGTTGAGGATGGTAGCCTTCTTCTCCATCAGGCGGCCATTGATGATCTGGTACAGGGCACTCTGAACAAAGGCGGTAGTCATCTCCGTGCCCAGGTCATCCAGAATCAGCAAATCGCAGTTCATCACCCGGTCCACATCAGAGGAGGCCTCATCCCCCTCCTCCCGGCTGAACTTCTGGGTCTCAAACCGCTGGAAAATATGTCCCGCGGTGTCGTACACCACAGACCAGCCATCGCCGCTGACCTCCCGGGCAATGGCGGCGGAGAGGTGGGTCTTGCCCAGCCCCGGAGCGCCGCTCAGCAGCAGACTCCCGCTCTCCGGACCGAAGTTCTCGGCATACTCCCTACAGGTCTTATATACCCAGTCCATGTTCTCCCTGGCTGAGATACCCAGGGAAGGCGTGTATTCCTCGGAATACCAATTCAGAGAAAATGTATCAAAGCTCTGGCTGCCCAGGTCCAGCATCCGGCTCAGCTCTTTCTGCTGCTCCCGGGCGTAATAGGTCCGCAGGCAGCGGCAAACCTGGCCGTTTCGGTAGCCCGTGTCTCCGCAAAGGCGGCAGAAGGGCTTTTCCTCCAGGCAGTCCTCCGGCAGGCCCATGCGGACCAGTAGGTCCCGCTTTTCCGCCTGCAGGCTCAGATTTTCGTCCCGCAGCCGCTCCACCGCCGGACGGGGGTCGGTGCCCCGGCGCAGGGCATTGGCAACAATGCGGCTCATGGTAGACCGCAGCTCGCTGTCCACCTCCCGCAGACGGGGCTGGCGGCGAAACACGTTCTCACGCCGCTCTTGAAACTGTTCCTCCCGTCGGCGCTTGTCCTCCTCGAACCGTTGGAGCGCCCGGCGCATGATTTTTCCGTCATAGGCCATGATCACACCCCCTTGTCACGCTGCTGAATGTACTTCTTCATCCAAGATACATCCTCGCCGCCGGACACTGCCGGGCGGCTGTCCTTCCGGGCGGCAGGCCGGTCTCCGGCCTGGATCTCCTCCGGCGTATGTAGGCCGGCCTCATGCCAGCGCTTCAAAATACCATTGCAGTAAGGCCACTTCAGTTCGTGGCACTTCAGCACCGTCTTGTCGTATGCCAGGGCCACCGACTCCGGCGGGAAGCCCATCTCCTGCCAAGCCGTCAGGTACTTCTCCTCCGACGCCACCGGCAGCCGGTCTCCCAGCCCCAGCACCTGCATATAGCGGGGCACGGATGCCTGCTTTTCCGCATATTTTTTCAGGTAGTCCACCGCGGCCTTCTGGGTGTCGATGCCCATGCGGGCCCAGGCGTAGCCCTCCTTCTCGATCTGCCGCAGGGTGGGACGGCGGCCCTCGCCGTACCGGCGGCGGACACGCTCGTCGCAGTGGCACACCAGCAGATAGATCACGTCGGCGGGCAGGCCCAGATAGTCGTTGAGCCCCAGCAACACCCCCACGTCTGGGGTGGTCAGCTTCTTGCCCAGCTTCTTCTCCACCTCGGAGACCAGACCCCGGAACTCGCCGCTGTCCTCCAGCCGCTCCATGATGTCGGAGCGCTGGTAAACGGGCCGCTCGTCGGCGGGCTCCAGAGGGGCGGCCTTCTCCGGTCCGTCGGAGGCAATGAGCCCCAGCTGCCGCAGGGTCTCCTCCGCCGCTTCGATGCGGCTCCGCTCCCAGCGGAGCTCCCCCGCCAGGGACCGGGGCGGCACGGTGCCGTGGTGCCGCAGAAGGGCCAGATACAGCAGCGCCGCGTCGCCGTCGCCCCGTTCCAGCAGCCGCCGGGCCGCCTGGGCCGACAACGTCACGTTTTCTTCCGCCGTATGGACCAGCACGCTTGCCATGGCTGTCCCTCCTTCCGCTTTTGATCTTCCCTATTCTACACGAAAAACCGCTTCCCGGCAAGTCCTTTGCCCATTCCCGTGCAAGGCTTGTCCTGCGGAGTTTATGAATTTTTTCAAAATCCACGGTTTTCTTATGGCACACATCTTTCTCATATGATATACTATACGCTGAAAAAATGGGTGGTTTCCGCCCTTTTACCAATGAAGAGGAGGAATCGTCATGGCAAACCGCGTCGTCGTCACTATTTGCGGAGAGGAATACACCTTCGTGGCCGAGGAATCGGCCGCCTACATGCAGAAGGTGGGCAGCTACGTGGGAGACAAGATGGCAGAAGTGCTGGGCAGCGCCAAGGTGGGCCGCACCGACGCCGCCGTCCTGACCGCCGCCAATATCGCCGACGAGCTGTTCAAGGCCCAGGCCTCCGCCGAGCAGCTGCGGGCCCAGATCAAGGGATATCTGGATGAAGCCGGCAAGGCCCAGGCCGAGGCCAGCGAGCTGCGCCGGGAGGTCTTCCGCCTCCAGCAGCGGCTGAACCAGCAGAACAAGTGAGCAGCAAGCCGGAACTCCTGGCCCCCGCCGGGTCCCCGGAATCCCTGCGGGCTGCCGTGCAGAACGGCGCCGGCGCGGTGTACCTGGGCTGGGGCGAGTTCAATGCCCGCCGGAGCGCCAAGAATTTCTCTGACGAGGAGTTCAAGGAGGCTCTGGTCTATTGTCATGTCCGTGGCGTCCGGGTCTTTCTGACCCTCAACACCCTGCTGACGGACCGGGAACTGCCGAAGGCCCTGGAGACCGCCCAAGCCGCTTGCCGGATGGGTGTTGACGCCGTCCTGGTGCAGGACTGGGGCCTGTTTGAGCTGCTGCGGAAGAGCCTGCCGGACCTGCCTCTCCACGCCAGTACCCAGATGAGCGTGTTCACCTCCGGGGCGAGCTGCGAAATGGCCGCCGACGGCTGTGAGCGGGTGGTCCTGGCCCGGGAGAACTCCGCTGAGGACACCGCCGCCATCTGCAAAAACTGCCCTGCTGAGGTGGAAGTATTCGTCCACGGCGCCCTGTGTATGTGCTACTCCGGCCAGTGCGCCATGAGCGCCCTCATCGGCGGAAGGTCGGGCAACCGGGGCCGCTGTGCCCAGCCCTGCCGTTTGCCCTACGGTGTCAACGGCTCCGCCAAAAAGAGCTACCCCTTGAGCCTGAAGGATAACTGTCTGGCATGTGAGCTGGGAGATATGGCGGAGATGGGGGTGGCCTGCCTGAAGCTGGAGGGCCGCATGAAGCGGCCGGAATACGTGGCCGTCATTACCCGCATCTACGCCCGGCTGCTGGAGGAGGGCCGGGAGCCCACCGCCGCCGAACTGGCGGAGCTGGAGCAGGCCTTCTCCCGCTCCGGCTTCACCGACTGGTACTGGCAGGGCAAACACGGCGCCAGGATGTTCGGCACCCGCCCGGAAAACGCCAAAGACCCCAAGGAACTGTTTGAGGCGGCCAAGGCCGCCTATGAGAAGGACGACCTGCGCACGGTCAGCGTGCGCTTCACCGCCGCCATTCATGCCGGGGCGCCCTGTACCCTGACCGCAGAGGACGGCACCCACAGCGTCATCGTCACCGGCCCTACGCCGGAAGCCGCCCGGAACCGCAGCCTCACGGCGGAAGAGGTGGCGGACCGCCTGAAAAAGACCGGCGGCACCGCCTACCGCTGCGAAAGCGCGGAAGTCACGGTGGACGAGGGCCTGTCCCTCCCCGCCAGCGCCATCAACGCCCTGCGGCGGGACGCCCTGGCCGCTCTGACGGAGGCCCGGACCGCGGTTCCCCCCCGCCGGGAACTGCCCCTGCCGGTGCTGCCGGAAATCGATTGCAGCATGTCCGCCCCCGCCCTCACCGTCTCCGTCTCCACCGCCACCCAAATCACGGACGGTCTGCTGGACTGCGGCCCCGCCCGGGTCTACGTGCCCCTGGAAGTGCTGGCGGAGCTGGATGTCCTGCCCCGGACCGACACCGAATGGTGCGCCGTCCTGCCCCGCGTCTGGCGGGACCGGGACGAACCCCAGCTGAAAGAATGGCTGGCCCACGCCAAGGGACTTGGCGTCACCGCTGCCTCCGTGGGCAACATCGGCCATCTGTCTATCCTGCGGGGACTGGAC
Organism: uncultured Oscillibacter sp.; assembly: GCA_964462715.1. Classification (GTDB taxonomy): domain Bacteria; phylum Bacillota; class Clostridia; order Oscillospirales; family Oscillospiraceae; genus Oscillibacter. Next base: position 11,230 of record CAYWYW010000021.1, on the reverse strand, counting down.
ATGACTCTGTACGGCGACTACGGCCTCAATGTGTTCAACAGCTGGTCCCTTTCCTACCTGCGGGACAAGGGGCTGTCCTCCGCCTGTCTCTCCTTTGAGCTGCGGGGGTCTCAGATGCGGGACCTGAAAAAGGTCCTGCCCGCCGAGGCCATGGTCTACGGCCGCCTGCCCCTGATGATCACGGAAAACTGCCTGGTGCAGAACGACTGCGGCTGCCGCCTGGACCGGAACGGCCCGGCCGTGCCGGAAAACGGCCCCTGCCGCCGGCCCAACTTCCTCCAGGACCGCACCGGCGCCGCCTTCCCCCTGCTGCCGGCCTACGGCCACCGGACGGAGGTCCAGAACAGCCGGGTGCTGTGGCTGGCGGACCGCCCCGACTGGAAGCGGCTGGGCCTGGCCTACGCCCGCCTGCGGTTCACCACTGAGTCCTCGGAGGAGTGCGTCCGGGTCATGCGGGCCTATCAGGAGGGCCGCCCCGCGGAGGGAGAATTCACCCGGGGTCTGTACGAACGGGGCGTGGAATAAAGCTGGTAAATAGCTCCGCCGTGCCGCCTTCCCCCAGGGGAAGGCAAAGGAAGCGGCAGCGGTAATAAAAGCAGCGGCCATACGATGACCACCCCGAAAGCCGCACCCACGCCCTCAACTGTGGGGAAGCACCATCTCTGTTCCCCATGGGCATAGCGCACCCGGTACAAGCCTGCAAGTCTGCACCGCACCGATCACGACGACTAAAAGTTTTGCGGTCAACTTGACACGGCTGTGTCAAGTTGATCCGCCCAAGCGCTTTCTTTTGACCGTCGCAGCGTTAAGCAAACGTGCCAGTGGCACGTTTGTAGCGTAGACCCGAATAGCTATGCTGTTCGGGGGAAACCTCCGCTGATGCTAAATGGGGGCGCCCCCTCATATTTAACTACGATTTGTATAATATCATTTAGATATTACGATATATTATCATATTTTGGAGTTTCACATGGAAGAAATCAAGGTAAAATATTTTGCAGAGGACCTTCCGGAGCTGTGCTACGTGGAGGGCAAGTCCGACTGGATCGACCTCTGCGCCGCCGAGGAAGTGACATTAAAGGCCGGGGAGTTCCGGCTGATCCCCCTGGGCGTGGCCATCGCCCTGCCCCGGGGTTACGAGGCCCACATCGCTCCCCGCAGCTCCACCTTCAAGAACTACGGCATTCTACAGACCAACTCCGTGGGCGTGGTGGACTGCTCCTACTGCGGCGACAACGACCAGTGGCGGATGCCCGTCTACGCCACCCGGGACGTGACCATCAAAAAGCACGCCCGCATCTGCCAGTTCCGCATCGTGGAGAACCAGCCCCGGCTGACCTTCACCCGGGTAGCGCACCTGGACGGCCCCGACCGGGGCGGCTTCGGGTCTACGGGAAAGTGAGGGAAACCATGGCAAACATCGTACTGGCCTCCGGGTCCCCCCGGCGGCAGGAGCTGCTGGCGCGCATCGGCATCACGGACTTCGACATCCGGGTGCCAGAGGCGGATGAGGATTATCCCGCCGGACTGACACCCCAGCAGATCGTGGAGTATATCTCCCGGGAAAAGGCAGACGCCGCCGCAAAGCTGTGCACCCCCGACGAGATCGTCATCACCGCCGACACCATGGTGTTCCTGGATGACCAGCGTCTGGGCAAGCCCGCCGACGAGGCGGACGCCCTGCGGATGCTGACCGCCCTCCAGGGCCGCCACCACACCGTCTGCACCGGTGTCACCGTCCGGCAGGGAGACAGGAGCCTGACGGAGAGCGAGACCACCGAGGTCTATTTCCGCTCCGCCACGGAGGCGGAGCTGCGGGCCTATATCGCCACCGGGGAGCCCATGGACAAGGCCGGCTCCTACGGCGTCCAGGGCAAGGGCGCCCTGCTGGTGGAAAAGCTCAACGGCGACTTCTTCAACGTCATGGGCCTGCCGGTGCTGCGTCTGAGCCGGATGCTGGCGCAATTTGGTGTCAACCTTCTGTAATTGGAGGCTTTTCCTTGAAAAATTTCCTGAAAAACAACGGATTATGGGTGCTGTTTGCCGCGGCGATCATCGCCGTGGCACTGACGCTGCTGTCCGTGTTCAGCTACACCTCCTCTCCCCTGGCCAACGCAGCCAATGTGATCGCCTCCCCCTTCCGGGCCGCCTACACGGCGGTGGCCGACTGGTTCAATGACTTCCAGAAACATTACCAGGACACTACGGCCCTGGAGGAGGAGAACGCCGCCCTGCGGCGCAAGATCGCCGAGATGGAGGCGGAAATTCGCCAGGCCCGGGAGGACAGCGCGGAAAACAGCCGTTTGAAAGAACTGCTGGGGCTTCAGGACCGGCGTCCGGACCTGACCGGCGACCTGCAGCAGGCCATGGTGACGGAGCATGCCGTTACCAACTGGACTTCCTCCCTCACCATCGACAAGGGCACCTCCAGCGGACTGGAGGCAGGCGACTGCGTCATGGATGAGACCGGTGCCCTGGTGGGCATCATCAGCGAGGTGGGCACCAACTGGGCCACCATCCTGACTCTGGTGGACACAGATACCTCCCTGGGCGCCCAGGTGTTCCGCACTGGCGATCTTGGACTGGCCCAGGGCGACTTCTCTCTGATGCAGGAAAACCGTCTGCGGCTGAACCTGCTGCCCGCTGATGCCAGCCTGCTGGGCGGCGACCTGGTGGTCACCAGCGGCCTGGGCGGCTACTATCCCCAGGGTCTGGTGATCGGCTCTGTGGAAAAGGTCCAGATGGACCCCTCCGGCTCCGATTCCTACGCCATCCTGACTCCCGCTGTGGATTTCGGCCAGCTGACGGAGGTCTTTGTGATCCGCTCCTTCGACCCGGGCACCTGACCCGGAGCCTCTCAGCCTTTGGAAAGGAGGTGCCGCCGTGCTGGCACGCAATGAAGTCATTTTCAAGTGGACTCTGTACGCCGCCGCCACGGCGCTGTGCTTCCTGCTGCAGGGAGCGCTGTTTCAACGCATCACCCTCTGGGGCGTCCTGCCTTTCATCTATCCCCTGCTGGCGGCCATCCCCGCTACCTACGAGACCCCCGTCCCTGCGGCCGTCTTTGCCCTGTGCGTGGGCGTGGTGTGCGACGCCCTGCTGCCCGGGGCTATTCCCTGTTTTTACACCCTGGTCTTCCCCGTCATCGGCCTCTGTGCCTCTCTGCTGGCCCAGGGAGTCCTGCCCGCCGGCTTTTTCTGTTCCCTGGCAGTGTCTCTCATAGCTATCTGCCTGACGGACCTGTTCCGCTGCCTTCTGCTGTGGGTCACAGGCCATGGCGCCTGGAAGGCGGGGCTGTTCCTGCTGCTGCGGGAGCTGTGCGTTACCCTGCCCCTGAGCATTCCGCTGACGCTTTTGTACCGCGCCGTGGCCCGCAAGGTCCACATGTATGATTAAGAGGAGAACCCATGAAAGATTCCCGAACCCCTCGCCTGCTGGCATTGGCGGGCTTTCTGGCGGCTGTGTTGCTGGTCTACCTGGGTGTGCTTTACGACACACAGGTCCTGCAACATGAGGAATATCTGGCCCAGTCCCTCCACTCTATCGCCAAGGAGGAGACCATCGACGCCTCTCGGGGCATCATCACGGACCGCAAGGGCCGCACCCTGGTATCCAACGATTCCGTTTACGACCTGACCTTTGACACCAGTCTGCTGAAAGAGGGGCAGGACCAGAATGAAGCCATTCTGCGGCTGCTGGAGCTGTGCCGGGAAAACGATCTGACCTGGACGGACAATCTGCCCATATCCACCACCGCACCTTACCTGTATAAGCTGGAAACCATGTCCGACACCCAGCGGAGCCGGTTCCGTACCTACCTGCTGTCCCTGAAGGAAGCCAGCAGCCTGCTGGGAGCCTATCTGCTGGAGCACCCGGAGCTGGCGGAGATCCCGGAGGAGGAGACCGGAGACGGCACCGCCTCGTCCAAGGCGGAGAACAGCGGCACTACCCAATCCCCGGAGGCCCAGGGTAAGGCGCTGCTGAAGCAGCTTCCCCTCTCCGCCTTTACCAGCCAGTTACTGAACGACGCGGGGCTTACCCCCACCAAGCTGCTGGAGCTGATGGGGAAGGAACTGAAGCTTCCCTCCCATTTCTCCCAGAAGGAGACCCGGCAGGTGCTGGGCGTCCGTTATGAACTGGCACTGCGGCGCCTGAACGGCTACACCGACTATGTACTGGCGGAGGATATCGGCATCGAGCTGATCTCCGTCATCACCGACGGCGGCTACGCCGGAGCCAGGATCTCCAACTCCTCCGTCCGCAAGTATGAGACCTCCTACGCCGCCCACATTCTGGGCACTGTGGGACCCCTGTACGCAGAGGACATGACCAACCCCCTGTACGCCGACTATCCCGGAGACGCCACCGTGGGCAAATCCGGCGTGGAGGCCGCCTTCGAGGAATATCTCAGAGGTAAGGACGGCAAGCGGGTGGTGTCCACCAACAGCGAGGGCAAGATCACCGGCGAGTATTACGAGGTGGAGCCGGAGCCCGGCGCCACCGTGGAGCTGACCATTGACCTGGAGCTCCAGCAGGTGGTGGAGGACGCCCTGGCGGAGACCGTCACCAAAATGAATCAGGAGGACGGCCGGGATGACCGGGGCGCCGCCGCCGTGGTGGAAAAGGTCGGTACCGGAGAAATTCTGGCCCTGGCCTCCTATCCCACCTATGACCTGTCCACCTACCGCCAGTCGGCTGTCTACGCCGAGCTGGCCGCCGACCCCGCCAAGCCCTTCCAGAACCGGGCCACCTCCTACCCCTACGCTCCCGGCTCCACTTTGAAGCCCCTGACCGCCGTGGCGGCCCTGGAATCCGGCGCCACGACCCTGGCGGAAAAGATCCGGGATACGGGCTGGTGGTCCTATCCCAACGACCCTACCGGCAGCGGCACCTGGTGCTGGTTCCGGTCCGGTCACGGTCTGATCAACGTGACCCAGGCCATTACCAACTCCTGCAACTACTTCTTCGCGGAGATGGGCTACCGCATGGGTATGGATACCCTGCGGGAATATCTGACTGCTTTCGGCCTGGGGGAACACACCGGCATTGAGATCGGCGACAACGCCGGTACGCTGCCCGCGAACGAAACAGGCCACAACTACGCTCCCTGGGCGGCCTACGGCCAGGCCAACCAGGAGTATACCCCCCTGCAGCTGGCCAACTACATTGCGACCCTGGTCTCCGGCGGCAAGCACTGCCAGGCCCACCTGCTGAAAGCCGTCAAGACCTACGACAACTCCGAAGTCCTGGCCCTGGGCAACACGACCCCCGACCGCACCGTGGAGATCCACGATTCCACCCTGGAGGCCGTCAAGAAGGGCATGCTGGGCTACACCCAGCCCGGCGGCATGGTCTACAGCTATTTCAAGGACTGCGTGGTATCCGCCGGTGCCAAGACCGGCACCGCCCAGCTGGGCGGCAAGCAGACCAACAACGGCGTGTTCGTGTGCTTCGCCCCCTACGAGGAGCCGGAGATCGTGGTGTCCATCGTCATTGAAAAGGGCGGCGCCGGCGCGGCCCTGGCCTCCACCGCCGTAAAGATCCTCAACGCCTACTTCACCGCCGACGAGATCGGCACCGCCATCCTGCCGGAAAATCAGCTGCTTCCGTAACAGAGCGCGGCTTTCGCCGCCGCCTTGCGGTATGCCGCTTTCTGGAAACGTTTCCAGTTTTCTATGTTCCACCAAACCAACACAAGGAGTTTCCCCCGTTATGAGCGAACCGTTTGTTTTTGATTCCCGTTATCCCCTGTTTAAAACACCTTTTGGGGCCGTCACCTGCGGGCAGGCTGTCACCTTCCGCTGCCGTCCCCTGGCGTCGGAGGGCTTCACCCACTGCGCCCTGGTGATGCGGCCGGAATTCTCCGGCGCCTCTCTGGAGACCGAGCTGACTTTGGCCGGCCTGGCGGAGGAGGACGGCCGTATCTCTTTTACCGGAGAAGTCTCCGCTCCGGAGGCTCCCGACCTGGTGTGGTATCACTTCCGCTTCTGGCGGGAGGATGGCTCCGGCTGCGAGCTGGATAAGACCGGCTACCGCAGCGACGGCCAGGTGGACCCCTGGCAGCTGACGGTCTATGAAAAGACCTACACCCCCGCTTGGTTCGGCGCCGGGGTGACATACCAGATTTTCCCGGACCGGTTCCGCCGGCTGTCCATCCCGGACCCTGCCGGAATGGTGGGCGGCCGCTGGGTCCATGAGGACTGGGCCGACGCCCCCGTCTGGAAGCCGGACCCGGACGGCGAGGTACGGAACCGGGACTTTTTCGGCGGTTCCCTGGCGGGCATCACCGCCAAGCTGGATGATCTGGCGGAGCTGGGCGTCACCACCCTATACCTGAACCCCATTTTCGAGGCGGCCTCCAACCACCGCTACAACACAGCGGACTACTCCAGGGTGGACCCCATGCTGGGCACCGAGGAGGACCTGAGGAGCCTCTGCGCCCAGGCCAGGCAGAGGGGCATTCGGGTCATGCTGGACGGCGTGTTCAACCACACCGGCTCCCAGAGCCGTTACTTCAACGCCGACGGCTTTTACCCCACCCTGGGTGCTGCCCAGAGCCAGGAAAGCCCTTATTACAACTGGTTCTCTTTCCATCCCTGGCCTGACGAGTACGATTCCTGGTGGGGCATCCGCACCCTGCCTGCCGTCCGGGAGGAACATCCGGATTATGTAAACTATATCATTGAGGACGAGGACTCCATCATCCGTCATTGGCTCCGGGCGGGCATCTCCGGTTGGCGGCTGGATGTGGCGGACGAGCTGCCGGACTGGTTTATTGAAAAGCTCCGGGCCGCGGCAGTGGAGACGGACCCCGATGCCTTCATTTTGGGTGAGGTCTGGGAGGACGCCTCCACTAAGGTGGCCTACGACCAGCGGCGGAAGTATCTGCTGGGCCATGAGCTCCACGGCGTCATGAACTATCCCTTCCGCACAGCCCTGCTGGATTACCTGCGGGGCGGCGATGCCGCTGGCTTCGCGGAGGCCATGGAGACCCTGCGGGAGAACTATCCCCCGGACGCCTTCCACTCCGCCATGAACTTCCTGGGCACCCACGACACTCCCCGCATCCTGACAGTGCTGGGCGCTCACAAAATGCCCAAGGACAAGGGAAAGCGCGCAGCATACCGCCTCTCTCCCAAGGAGCGGGAAAAGGGGCTGGCTCTGGTGGAACTGGCGGCCCTGATCCTCTTCACCTTCCCCGGCTCTCCCACCGTCTACTACGGTGACGAGGCCGGAATGGAGGGCTGGGAGGACCCCTTTAACCGGGGCACCTATCCCTGGGGTCATGAGAATGAGACCCTGAAGGCCCGCTTTGCCCTGCTGGGCCGCCAGCGGAATCAGCGGCCCGCCCTGCAGAAAGGCACCATTCGCTACCGTCTGGCGGAGGGTCCCCTGCTGGCCTACGAGCGGGAATATGGGCGGGAGGTCTGCCTGACGGTGGTCAACGCTGACCACAAGTCCCATCACCTGACCCTCCCCTGGTCCCGGGACCGGGCGGAGGACCTGCTGTCCGGTACGGTCTTTGAGGCTGCGGAAGGGTACCTGTCTCTGACCCTTCTTCCCTATGGCGGCCTGCTGCTTAGTTGACGTAACAACCGGGATGTTTCACGTGAAACATCCCGGTCTTTTTATTTTTGCGCAGACGAGACTTTGCGATGTTTCACGTGAAACCCTCGTAATTTTTTCGCGGTTTTTCCCCCGAAGCTCTTGCAAGCCATATGACACATTGATATAATATAACATGTCTGTTAATTATGGAAAGTAGGTGCCTTCGTGGCTAAAATCATCGCAATTGTCAATCAGAAGGGCGGCGTCGGCAAGACCACCACCTGTGTCAGCCTGGCCGCTGCCCTGACAGAGGCCGGGAAACGGGTCCTGCTGTGCGACTTCGACCCTCAGGCCAACGCCACCTCCGGCATGGGAGTGGACAAGACCGTCTCCAAGGGTATTTATGAGGTGGTCATCGGAGATGTGCCTGCCGCCGATGCCGTGGTCCACACCCGGTATGGCGACGTGCTGCCCTCCAACAAGGCCCTGGCGGGCGCCGGCATTGAACTCATTACCATGGAGCGCCGGGAATTTCTCCTGCGGGACGCCCTGGGCTCTCTCCGGGACCAGTACGACTACATCTTTATCGACTGCCCTCCCTCCCTGGAGTTGCTGACCCTCAACGCCCTCTGCGCCGCCGATGGTATCCTGGTACCGGTCCAGGGGGAATACTTTGCATTGGAGGGTCTCTCGGATCTGATGAACACGGTCCGGCTGGTGCGCCGTTCTCTCAACCCCCGGCTGGAGCTGGAGGGCGTATTGCTCACCATGTTTGATGGCCGCACCAATCTGGCTCTGCAGGTGGCGGAGGAAGTGAAGCACTACTTCCCCGGCAAGGTCTACGCCACCGTCATCCCCCGCAATGTCCGGCTTTCCGAGGCCCCCAGCCACGGCAAGCCCATCACCTCCTACGACCGCTCTTCCCGCGGTGCGGAGGCCTATACCGCCCTGGCAGCGGAATTTTTGAAGCGTCAGACCAAGTGACGCTGAAAGGAGCATCCCCATGGCATCCAAAAAACCCTCCGGTCTGGGCCGGGGCCTGGGCGCCCTGCTGGGTGACGATGTGATGAACACCGGGACCCAGGGCGTCATGTATCTACCCATCAGCGAAGTGGAGAGCAACTCTGCCCAGCCCCGCAAGTTCTTCGACGAGGCCGCTCTGGCGGAACTGGCAGACTCCATCCGCCAGCACGGCATCATCCAGCCCCTCACCGTCCGCAGGCTCTCCTCCGGTTATTACCAGATCATTGCTGGCGAGCGCCGTTGGCGGGCCGCCCGTCTGGCCGGTCTCAGCAAGGTCCCTGTCACCGTCATCGAAGCTGACGACCGCAAGGCCGCCGAGCTGGCCATGATTGAAAACCTCCAGCGGGAGGATCTGAACCCCATGGAGGAGGCGGCGGGCTACCGCTCCCTCATCGACCAGCACCACATGACCCAGGAGGAGGCCGCTAACCGCGTCGGCAAATCCCGCAGCGCCGTCACCAACGCCCTGCGGCTGCTGGAGCTGGCCCCGGCGGTCCAGAATCAGGTGGAGGCAGGCCTGTTGTCCGCAGGCCACGCCCGGGCCCTGGTACCCCTTTCCCCCGCCCAGCAGGTCCAGGCCGCCAACGCCATTATTGAAGGCGGCCTGTCTGTCCGCCAGACCGAAGCGCTGGCGAAGCGCCTGGCCGCTGGGGAAAAGGCCGAAAAGAAGGCCCCACCCGCCGACGAGGTGGACTACGCCGCCGTGGCTCAGAAGGAGCTGTCCTCCCAGTTGGGCCGGGGCGTGAAGATCGTCAATGGCCGGAAAAAAGGCCGCATTGAATTGGAATACTACGGAATGGACGACCTGAATGACCTGCTGGAAGCCCTGGCACTTCTGAAGGTCCGCAAAGCCCGGAAAGGACCGAAAGCATGAGTCTGGAAAATGAAAATAAGGCCTCCGAATCAGAGGCGCCCAAGCCGGAGACTCCCCCTAAAAAGGAGACCACCGGCAGCAAACCCGTTATTATCTATATCATGATCCTTTTTATCGCCGCTTTTCTGCTGATGGCCCTGTCCTTCCTGATGCACCAGCGCAGCAACACGGAGGCGCTTGGCAATCTGCAAAACTCCGTTACCGCCATGCAGGAGGTCCAGAGCTACCAGGATAAAGTCATTGAGCTTCAGGAGGAACTGGCCGCCGCCGAGGACGCCCTGGAGGAGCAGGAGAAAACCTCCCAGGAGGCCCTGGCCGCCAAGGAAGAGGAACTGGCCCAGCAGGCCAGAGTGCTGGAGGCCATGACGGACCTCTACCGCCTGCAGCAGGCATACAGCAACAGGGATTATGAGAGCTGCCAAACCATCATTCAGCAGATGGAGGCCAGCGGCTCTGTAAATTACCTTCCCAAGGAGATCGCCGGAGACACCGGCGTCACTGCCCCCTATCAGCGCTTCACCCAGTTCAAAGAGGCTGTTACCGCCATTCTCGCTCTGGGCGATTAACGGCATATCCCCCCGCACCTCGCGTTTCACGTGAAACATTCTATATTTGATATGTACAAAAGGAGAAACAGCACCATGCTCGACATTCGTTTTGTCCGGGAAAATCCCGATATCGTCAAGGAAAACATCAAGAAAAAGTTCCAGGATGCCAAGCTGCCCCTGGTGGACGAGGTCATCGACCTGGACACCAAGCGCCGCGCCGCCATCGTGGAGGCCGACCAGCTGCGCTCCAACCGCAACACCCTGTCCAAGCAGATCGGCATGCTGATGGGCCAGGCCAAGAAGGACCCCAGCAAGCTCCAGGAGGCCGAGGCCGTCAAGGCCCAGGTGAAGGAGCAGGCCGACCGTCTGGCGGAGCTGGAGAAGATCGAGACCGAGCTGGAGGAGAAGGTCCGCAAGATCATGCTGGTGATCCCCAACATCATCGACGAGTCCGTGCCCATCGGCCCCGACGACTCCTGCAACGTGGAAGTAGAGCGCTTCGGTGAAGCCAAGACTCCCGACTTCCCCATCCCCTATCACACCGAGATCATGGAGTCCTTCGGCGGCATCGATCTGGACGCCGCCGGCCGCGTCTCCGGCAACGGCTTCTACTATCTGCTGGGCGACATCGCCCGGCTCCATGAAGCTGTGCTGGCCTACGGCCGCGACTTCATGATCGACAAGGGCTTCACCTACTGCATCCCCCCCTTCATGATCCACGGCAATGTGGTGGAGGGCGTCATGAGCCAGACCGATATGGACGCCATGATGTATAAGATTGAGGGCGAAGACCTGTACCTGATCGGCACCTCCGAGCACTCCATGATCGGCCGCTTCATCGACCAGATCATCCCCTCCGAGCAGCTGCCTCAGACCCTGACCTCCTACTCTCCCTGCTTCCGCAAGGAGAAGGGTGCCCACGGCATCGAGGAGCGCGGCGTGTACCGCATCCACCAGTTCGAAAAACAGGAGATGATCGTGGTCTGCAAGCCAGAGGAGTCCAAGGACTGGTACGAGAAGCTGTGGCGTTATTCTGTGGAGCTGTTCCGCAATCTGGACATTCCTGTCCGCCAGCTGGAGTGCTGCTCCGGCGACCTGGCCGACCTGAAGGTCAAGTCTTGCGACATCGAGGCCTGGTCTCCCCGCCAGCAGAAGTTCTTCGAGGTCTGCTCCTGTTCCAATCTGGGCGACGCCCAGGCCCGCCGCCTGCGCATCCGCTACAAGGACGAAAACGGCA
>CAYWYW010000020.1:0-25712 GCA_964462715.1 uncultured Oscillibacter sp. | reverse complement strand
CCGCTCCGCGCCATCGTAGCCCCCCAGGCGGACATATCCCGTCTCCGGGATGCCCGCCTGCCGCAGCAGGTCGCAGGTCTGCATCTGCTGCTGAGGGCTCAGAAAATCCGTGGCCGCCGGGATATTGCGGTCACCTGCCTGCCGGGCCCTGTCCAGGACCTTGGCCAGCAGCAGCCGGTCCTCTCCCACGGCCCCCAGCCGGTCCAATAGCACTGTTTTATCCATGGCGCAGTTCCTGTGTCCGGACCAGAGCCGCATAGGCGCCGTTTTTCGCCATCAGCTCCTCATGACTGCCCAGCTCCGCGATGCGGCCTTCCTCGATCACGGCGATGCGGTCGGCATTGCGGACGGTGGAGAGCCGGTGGGCAATGATGATGGTGGTGCGCCCCTGGGAGAGCTTTTCAAAGGTCTCCTGGAGCTTGGCCTCCGTCACACTGTCCAGGGCGGAGGTAGCCTCGTCCAGGATCAGCACCGGGGGATTTTTCAGGAAGATGCGGGCAATGGAGATGCGCTGCTTCTGCCCGCCGGAGAGCAGGGTGCCCCGCTCGCCCACGTAGGTGTTGAAGCCCTCGGGCATGGCGATGATATCGTCGTAGATCTCCGCCAGCTTGGCCGCCTCCGCCACCTCTTCCTCGGTGGCGCCGGGACGGCCGTAGCGGATGTTCTCCAGAATGCTGGCGGCAAACAGGAACACATCCTGCTGGACCACGCCCACGTTCTGCCGCAGGGACTCCTGGGTCACGTCCCGTACGTCGTTTCCATCGATCCGGATGGCGCCCTCCGACACATCATAAAACCGGGGGATCAGCTGGCAGAGGGTGGATTTGCCGCCGCCGGAAGGGCCCACCACCGCCACGGTCTCACCGGGCCGGATATGCAGGTTCACGTCGTGGAGCACCGCCAGGTCGTCCTGGTAGGCAAAGCTGACGTGGTCCACGTCTATGCGGCCCTCCACCTCGGAGAGCGCTCTGGCGTCCGGGGCATCCTGCATGGCAGGCTCTGTCCGCATCAGTTCAATGAACCGCCCCAGGCCCGCCGTGCCGTTGGCGAACATCTCCGCAAAGTTGGACAGCTTGCGGACCGGGTTGACGAAGGCGGTGATATATAGGCTGAAGGTGATCAAGTCCACGGTGGTCATCCTGTTCTTCATGATCAGGAAGCCGCCCACTGCGATCACCACCGCGGACAGGGCACATAAAAAGAACTCCATGGTGGCATTGAAGCGGCCCATGGCCTTGTGGAACTGGCGCTTGGAGGTCTTGAAGCTGTCGTTGGAGGAATCAAACTTCTTCAGCTCCGCCTGTTCGTTGGCGAAGGCCTTGGCGGTGCGGATGCCGGAGAGGCCGGACTCGATGTCGGCGTTGATAGTGGCTGTCTTCTGCTTCACCCGCCGGGATGCCTCCTGCATGGAGGCGCGGCACTTCCACACTACCAGGAAGAAGATGGGCAGGACGCAGGCGATCACCAGGGCCAGCTGCCACTGAATGGTGAACATCACGACCAGCGCGCCCACAATGGTGACTCCGGAGATGAAGATATCTTCCGGGCCGTGGTGGGCCAGCTCCGTGATGTCAAAGAGGTCCGCTGTCAGCCGGCTCATGAGCTGGCCGGTGCGGTTGCGGTCAAAGTAGTCAAAGGATAGCTCCTGCATGTGGCGGAACAGATCCCGGCGGATGTCCGCCTCTACCAGGATACCGAAGGTATGGCCCCAGTAGCAGATGACGTAGGTCAGCAGTGCCCGCAGGGCAAAGGCCGCCAGTACCACCGCCATGACGGCGAAGAAGGTCTTGTAGGCGCTTTGGGGCAGCAGCTCATACATGCACCAGCGGGATACCGCGGGGAACGCCAGGTCGATGACAGAAATCATCAGGGCGCAGCACAGGTCCATGAGAAAGAGTTTTTTGTGGGGCTTGAAGTAGGACAGGAAAATCTGCAGGGCAGATCTCTCCTGAAATTCTTTGGTGGTCATAAGGGCTCTCCTTTATCTTCACAACAATCCAAGATATATGATACCACATTTTCCGCCGCCGCGCAACGAAATATCCCCGGATGCAGCGCATCCGGGGATATCGAATCATCGTCAGCTGTTTTTCAGGAAGTCGCCCTTCATGTAGCCGGTGGTCTTGGCACCACCCGTGCCGGAGAAAGTGATCTTATACCAGCCGTTCCCGGCGCTTTCCACGATCTGAATATCCGCACCGTTGGGCACTGTGGCCAGGGCCTCATAGTCCGTTCCGGGGCCGGAGCGCACACGGACGCCGTTGCCGCCGTTGACGACCACTGCGGAGCCCGCTTTCAAAGAGCCGCTCTCCCCAGAGGTGGACGGTGTTGTGGTCGTGGTGCCGCCGGTGGCATTCACCCGGACGATGCAGACGGCCTTCTTGCTGCCGTCCGTCACCAACACGTTGACGGTGCCGTTGGAAACAGCCACCACCTTACCACTCTGATCCACAGAGGCGATGCCATCGTCCTGGCTGATCCACTGGTAAGTACTGCTGCCGCCGGAGACCTGGATGGTGTGGGTCTCACCCAGCGTTCTCAGGGTAAAGTCCTTGGTGCTGAGGCTCAGGCCGTCAGGCAGCTTGACCGCTGTCTCATAATCACCGCTCTCCTGCGGCTGTTCCGGCTCCTGGACCGGGGTATCGGGCTCCTCGGGCATGGTGCCGCTGGGATCGTCAGGCTCCTGAACACCAGGCTCCTCGGGCATGGTCCCTGGCTTTACTTCCTCCACAGGGTTTTCCGGGGCCTTATCACCGCCGAATTTCTCCGCCAGCTTGTCCCCGTACAGCAGATAGATCAGAAGGCCCGCCATCAGGATGATCAGGACGATCAGAGTCGGGGTGACGAGGCTGAACTGCCGGCTGTGGGCCGCCCGCCTGCCCCGTTTGGGACTGCGGCGGATCTCCTCCCCGTCCAGCAGAGCCTCCTCCTCTTCGCAGAAGGGACATTCTCTATATGTATCCGAGTATTTCTCCCCGCATTTGGGGCAGCGGATCATGGCCATGACATATCCTCCCGTGTTTGTTCTATACTTTACATAATATCGGTTTTTTCCCATGCCGTCAAGACCGGCGCCGTCGAATTTTCGGGAAATTCACACTTTGCCTATCCCACTTCTTGCTTTCGGCTGCTGCGGTCCATACAATAAGGCAGAAAAGGGACTCCGCATAGTCCCGGTGCCGCCGTATATCAGCCTTCTTGGAATATGTCGGATGAAATCAATAAACAGCGCCGGAGGCTTTCGCTCCCGGCGCTGCATATGGTTCAGATTTTGATAAGAGGAAACACAAATTTTCATTCTACATATCCGTAAAGGCCGCGCACCGAGACCTCGCCAGACCGGACGGTCTTTTCCCCGCCGTCCGGGGTTCGGACCACCAGTCCGAAGTCCCAGTCGATGTCCACCGCCTCGGCCTCCTCCGGACCGCCGGGCCCCAGGAGCCGCACGGATCTGCCCAGGTTCACGCAGTCCCGCCGGTAACAGGCGCGGTAGTCCTCCAGGTCCCCCCGCTTCAGGGCCCCGTAAGCCCGGTCCAGTTCCTCCAGCAGTGCTGCCGCCAGCGCTGGACGGGAGACCGGTTTTCCCAGAATCATTTCGAGCGAGGCGGCCATTTCCGCCACCTCCGGGGTAAAGTCCTCCCGCCGCTGGGCCACGTTGATGCCGATGCCTACGATCAGACATAGCCCGCCTTTGCCATCCGCCACCAGTTCCGACAGGATGCCGCACACCTTTTTGCCGCCCAGTATCGGGTCGTTGGGCCATTTCAGCCCCGGCCTCATCCCGCAGACGCGCTCCACAGCGCCGCACACGGCGATCCCCGCCAGAGCCGTCACCTGTGCCAGATGCTCCGGCGGCAGCTGCGGTCTGAGGAGCACCGTGAGATAGAGACCCTTCCCCTTGGGAGACTGAAAGCTCCGGTCCATACGGCCCCTGCCGGCCGTCTGGCAGTCTGCAATGACCACCGTTCCCTCCGGCGTGTCCGTCAGGGCCAGTCCTTTGGCATAGGTGTTGGTGGAATCCAGTTCCTCAAAATACAAAATATCCCGGCCCATCACAGCCGTATTTTCCAACAGCCGCCGAATCTCCTGTTCCATGGACGACGCCTCCTTTTTTCGCAGGGTCCAGTGTACCACGTTCTCCCATAAATGTAAACCGCCCGATGCCGAAGAACCGGGCGGTTATGAAAAACAGGATCTATCAGGACTTTGCGGTGGCCTTCTTGATGCCAAACAACACAGCGATGGTCAACGCTGCGCCGATCAGCAGGCAGATGACCGCATTCTGCACGAAGCCGGCAATGATGTAGTTGACAAAGCTGATGGCTGCCACGGTGATGGCATAGGGCAACTGCGTCTTAACATGGTCAATGTGGTCGCACTGCGCGCCGGCAGAGGCCATGATGGTGGTATCGGAAATGGGAGAGCAGTGGTCACCGCAGACAGCGCCGGCCAGACAGGCGGACATGCCGATGACCAGCAGTTCGCTGCCGGTGGGGAAGATCGCCGCCACGATGGGAATGAGAATGCTGAACGTACCCCAGGAAGTGCCGGAGGAGAACGCCAGAATGCAGGCTGCGACGAAAATAACGGCGGGCAGCATACTGTACAGAGAGGAAGCGGCACCGGTCATAACAGTCTCAAAGAAGGCATCCGCACCCAAACTGCCAATCATATTCTTCAGCGCAACCGCCAGCGTCAGGATGGTGATGGGGGGAACCATGGCAACGAAACCCTTGGGGATGCATTCCATGGCATCCTGGAACGTGATGACCCGGCGGCACAGAAAGTAGATCATTGTGAAAGCCAGAGCGATAATACCGCCCCAGGGGAGGCCCACAAAGCAATCGGTATTGCTGAAAGCCTCGAACAGATTGCCGGCACACTCGGTGCCGCCCCAAATGTCAACGCCGAAGTAACCACCCACATAGATCATACCCACAAAGCAGGCGGCAATCAGAACCACCACGGGCAGCAGCAGGTCGATCACCTTGCTGCGGGGATTGGACACATTCTCCTCGGAGCCAGACAGCGCACCCAAATCACCAGTGAGCTGGGCATTCATCTCACGGAGCTGCATGGGGCCGTAATCAAACTTCATGAAAGCCAGAGCCACCACGAACACCAGGGTCAGCAGGGAGTAGAAGTTATAGGGAATCGCGCGGATAAACAGCTCAATGCCGGTATAGCCCACATCCAAATCAGCAGTAGCCACAGCCATAGCGGCAGCCCAGGAGGAGATCGGAGCGATCATGCAGATGGGAGCGGCAGTAGCGTCGATCAGATAGGCCAGTTTGGTGCGGGAGATCTTGTGACTATCTGTGACGGGCTTCATCACAGAGCCCACCGTCAGGCAGTTGAAATAGTCGTCAATGAAGATCAGAACACCCAGAGCGAACGTGGCCAGCATGGCGCCGGTCTTGCTCTTGATGTTTTTCTCGGCCCAGCGGCCAAAAGCAGCGCTGGCACCGCTGGCATTGACCATGGCCACGATGATGCCCAGCAGCACCAGGAACAGGAAGATACCGGCATTACCAGAAATAGAAGCGATCAGGCCGTCGTTCAGGACGGTGTCCAGCGTTGTGATGGGGGCAAAATCGCAGACGAACAGGCCGCCCACGATCACGCCCAGGAATAAAGACAGATAAGCCTGCTTGGTGATCAGCGCCAGGATGATTGCAACGAAGGGAGGGATCAGTGCCCAGAATGTACCATACATACTGGGAGCGGCAGTTTCTTCACCGGCCGCAAAGGCAGTGACGGTCATCAGGCCCAGAGCCAGAACCATCATGATGGCCATGCGCAGCCTGCGATGGATACGACGATTATTCATACAGGGGATCCTCCTTAAAAAAATGAAGTCATGACAGCGTCATGACTTCATACGGCCAGTGAAACGTATGGAACCACGACAGCGCTCCGCCCCCTTCAGGGCGACAGTCCGGGGGATGTTCTCCCGCGGCCCGGCTCCGTGTTCCACAGGCTGATCCACGAAACCTCGGCAAATGTCCCTTTTGTCCGCCCCGGTGCCTGTCCTTGACGGGTAGACGACTCATGACATTCGCGCCTCTATCATGCTTGGCGTATTTATTATATAAAAGTTTCCGGAAAAGTCAACAGATTTCTCCTGTTTTTATAAAAATGCCCATTTTTTCGCAAACAGAAGCAAAAAAGGGAGCGCCGAAAAGCGGCGCTCCCGGAAAGGTGCTGTACGTCGTATCAATACTGGCCAAGATTGGCAGAGGCGTCAGAGTTGGCACTCTTGCCAAAATGGAAGTCGTTGCCGGGCAGGATGGCGTTGAGCACGATGCCGGCGATGGCGGCGATGGCCAGGGAGGTCAGAGTGATGGAGGCGCCGCCCACCTGGAAGGTCAGACCGTTGGTGAAGCCCAGACCGCAGACCAGGATGACAGCGGCAATGATCAGGTTGCGGCTGTTGGTGAAGTCCACCTGGTTCTCCACCACGTTCCGCACACCGATGGCGGAGATCATACCATACAGGATAAAGCTGACACCGCCGATGATGGCCGCGGGGATGGTGTTGACAATATAGGCGAAAGCGGGGCTGAAAGACAGGATGATGGCATAGACAGCGGCCAGGCGGATGACCTTGGGGTCATGGACGCGGCTAAGGACCAGCACGCCGGTGTTCTCCCCGTAGGTGGTGTTGGCGGGGCCGCCGAACAGGGCGGACAGAGAGGTGGCGATACCGTCGCCGATGAGGGTCCGGTGCAGGCCGGGGTCCTCGATGAAGTTCTCGCCCACAGTGGCGGAAATGGCGGACATATCGCCGATGTGCTCCATCATGGAAGCGATGGCGATAGGAGCCATCACCAGGATGGCAGAGACGTCAAACTTGGCGATACTGCCGCCGAAGTTGGTGACGAAAGGCTGGAAGCCCAGGACGGGATTGGTGCCGCTGAAAAGAGCGGTATCCGCCAGGCCGGAGAAGTCCACCATGCCAGCCACTAGGGCCACCACATAGGGGATGACGACGCCCAGCAGGATGGGGATGATCTTCACCATGCCCTTGCCCCAGATATTGGCTACCACGATGACAGCAATGGACAGGACGGCCAGCCACCAGCAGTTGGAGGCGTTGGACACGGCGGAGGGAGCCAGATTCAGGCCGATGAGGATGATAATGGGGCCGGTGACCACGGGGGGCAGGTAGTGCATGACCCGGTGGACGCCCACCGCCTTGATGATGGCCGCCAGCACCACGTACAGCAGGCCCGCCACCACAATGCCGCCGCAGGCATACTGCAGCTTCTCGGCGGCGTCCATGCCGGCATAGATGCCCTGGTCCATGGCGCCCATAGCGGCGAAGCCGCCCAGGAAGGCAAAGGAGGAACCCAGGAAAGCAGGCACCTTCATCTTGGTGCAGATGTGGAAGAACAGGGTGCCGATACCGGCAAAGAACAGGGTGGTCTGGATGGACAGGGGCAGGCCGTAGCTCTGGACCAGAATAGGCACCAACACAGTGGCGCCGAACATAGCGAACATGTGCTGCAGGCCCAGGATCAGCATCTTGGGGATACCCAAGGTCCGGGCGTCCCGGATGGGCTGCTGACCGATATTGGATTTCTTCTCGTTCATATCAGTTCTCCTCTCATTTCATGGTTTCACACACGGGCAAAAAAAATACCGGCACTGATAGCCGGTCAAACAAAAGGAACGTGAAAAAGAGAAGAAACCACCGCGGCTTTCAGACCCATCAAATACAGCATACTGTTCCCCTCTCTTTCGTTCTTTTTCGCCTCATTATACAGAAAGGTACGACGTATTGCAAGATTTCTTTTCCATGAGCAGCAGATAAAAAGCGAATTAAAAATTGTAAAAAATGACGAGGAAACGTTTTCCTCGTCATTTCAGCAATCGTTCTATTTGAGATTCGCCGTACACCGGGATGCCGTTGGCGGCCAGGAGCGCCGCCGTCACGCCCTCTCCGGCGGTCAGGGTGCCGGAATGGGTCCCGTCATAGATCTCTCCATAGCCGCAGGAGGGGCTCCGCTCCTTGAGGACCGCCGCTTCACAGCCGAGGAGCTTGCACAGGCGCAGGGTCTCCTCCGCCCCCCGGCGGTATGCCTCCGTCACATCCGCTCCGTCCTTTGTGACCACATGGTCCGCCCGCCGCTCCGCAGGCGGGCGCGGCGTCGCCAGGCCTCCCAGCTGCTCCGGACAGACAGGCACCAGTTGGTGGCGCTCCGCCAGCTTCTTCACCAACGGATGGCTTTTGGACGCACCGTCATACCGGCAGCAGGTCCCCAGCAGGCAGGCAGAGATCAAGATCCTCACGGTCCCTCACCTGCCTCCCAGCGCCTGGTGCTCCCGCTGCAGCTCACCGTACAGCTTCAGGGCGCTCCAGTTCCGGTTGGAGGGCGTCAGCACCGCCTTCAGGCACTCCGGGCCAGCACCTGCCTTCCGCAGTTCCGGCAGCAGGATGTCCAACCGGTGCTCCAGTTCACAGAACACGATCATCCTTCCGCCCAGGGGGCCACCGGAGTAGGGCATCACCGGGGCAACGTCCGCGTCCAGTCCTGCCAGGACCGCCAGCGTTTTGTTGTAGTCCATCCGTGCCACCGGGACGATCTCCGCGCCAAAGGGGCCCACAGCCGCCTCCAGCGCCAGCACATGCAACAGGGAATCAAACCCAAACAGCAGCAGTTTTCCACTCATACCGGTCCCTCCTCAAACAATGCGCGTCCCGTTCAGCACCGCCAGTACCAGCTTTTCCCCCTCATATTTCAGTTTCAGGGAGAAAAAGGGTGCGTCCGTGTCCAACAGCCTTAAAAAGACCTTGTCCCCCTCCCAGAGCGGCAGGGACAGCAGGTCTGTCTTTTTGATCCAGGCCAGTTCTCCCTCGTCACACTCATGGGGCATCCCCGTCCAGTCTGTTGCAGTAAACAAATGCATGTACTCCGTGGGATACTGGTCCGACACGAAGGTCACCAGTCCCCGGTAGCGGTAATCGGTCAGGGTGAGACCCGTCTCCTCAAGGGTCTCCCGCAGGATGCAGTCCTCGGGGCTCTCCCCCTCCTGGAACTTGCCGCCCACGCCGATCCACTTGTCGTGGTTCATATCGTTGACCTTTTTCACCCGGTGGAGCATGAGATATTCGTCTCCCCGCTCCAGATAGCACAGTGTGGAGTTGACCATAGGACATCTCTCCTTTTTTCAATTATAAACAGTCCGGTGAAAAAAGAAAACTATTTTTTGTAAATTCCTCTTGACCTTGCCGTAACGTCATGGATTATAGTGAGGATCGTCAGGAGGGATGCACATGGAATACACCGTCAAGGCGCTGGCGGAGCTGGCCGGCGTCACACCCCGCACCCTGCGCTGGTACGACCGTCAGGGGCTGCTGAAGCCCCTGCGGACCACCGAAGCAGGCTACCGCATCTACGGTCCCGAGCAGGTGGACCGGCTCCAAACCATCCTCTTTTACCGGGAGCTGGGGTTGGAGCTGCAGGCCATCCGAACCATCCTGGAGGACCCGGCCTTTGACCGCCAGAAGGCGCTGCAGAGCCATCTGGCAGAACTGGAGACCCGCCGGGAACGGTTGGACGGACTGATCCTGACCGTTAAAAATACCATTATAGAAGCAAAAGGAGGTAATAAAATGTCCGATTCTCAGAAATTTGAGGCGTTCAAGCGCCAGATGGTGGAAAACAACGAGACCCGCTACGGTAAGGAGATCCGGGAGAAATACGGTGACGAAGCCGTGGAGCAGTCCAACGCCAAGATGATGTCCATGAGTCCGGAGGACCATGCCCGGTGGCAGGCCCTGGGGGATGAAATCCTGTCCGCCCTCTCCGCCGCCGTCCGGGCCGGGGAGGACCCCGCCGGGGCAGAGGGCCGCCGCATCGCGGAGCTGCACCGCCAGTGGCTCTCCTTCTCCTGGGCAAGCTACACACCCCAGGCCCATGCGGGCGTGGCGCAGATGTACGTGGCCGATCCCCGGTTCACCGCCTACTATGACAAGGAGCAGCCCGGCTGCGCCGCCTTCCTGCGGGACGCCGTGCTGGCCTATACCGCCGCACAATAAATACAGTGAGGTCCGTGGGGGCATCCCCACGGACCTGATTTTTATTTCCCGGTGCGGATGGCTTTTAGCACCTGAATGACCACCATGCTGTCAAAGGCGAACCCTACCACGGTACCCGCCAATCCGGCGGTCAGCCGCACCACCTGGAACAGGGGCTCCAGGGCAGGGATCAGCAGAACGCACCCCAGCAGCACCGCGCCCACGGCGAAGGCTCCCAGCAGATACCGGTTATTCCAAAACTGCCTCGTCAGCACCACAGGGCGGGCAGATTTGCAGCTGAAGCCGTGAAACAGGCGGCTAAGGCACAGAGTGGCAAAGGCCATGGTGCTGCCCACCCCGGCGCCGCCGCACCGGAGGCCCACATGGAAGGCGCCGATGGTGGCGGTAGCCATCACCAGCCCCTCCAGGGCCACACTCAGCAGAAAAGAGCGCGTCAAGATGCCCTCGTTCCGGGGCCGGGGCTTCTCCTCCATGACGGCATTGCTGTGGGGCTCCAGTCCCAGGGCAATGGCGGGCAGGGAGTCCGTCAGCAGGTTGATGAACAGCAGGTGCACCGCCGCGAAGGGCACCGGCAGGCCCATGAGGGAGGCGTACAGCACCGTCAGGATGCCGGCCGTGTTGCCGGACAGCAGGAACTGGATGGCCTTTTTGATATTGGCGTAGACATTGCGGCCGTTTTTGACAGCCCGAACGATGGTAGCGAAATTGTCATCCGCCAGCACCATGCCGGCGGCGTCCTTGGCCACCTCCGTGCCGGTGACGCCCATGGCCACGCCGATATCCGCCTGCTTCAGTGCCGGGGCGTCATTGACGCCGTCGCCGGTCATGGCCACCAGATTGCCCCGGTCCTGCCAGGCCCGGACGATGCGAATCTTATGCTCTGGGGACACTCGGGCGTAGACGGAGACCTTGGGAACGAACTCCCGTAGCTCCTCATCGCTCATGCCGTCGATAACGGCCCCCTCCACTGCCTGGGTGTCCTCCGCCAGAATGCCGATCTCCCTGGCGATGGCGGAGGCGGTCACCTTGTGGTCGCCGGTGATCATCACAGGGCGGATGCCGGCGGCCATGCACTCCGCAACCGCCGCTTTGGACTCCTCCCGGGGCGGGTCCATCATGGCGATCAGACCCAGGAAATCCAGGTCATTTTCATCCTCCACTCCCACTTCTGCCCGGCCAATACGGCGGCAGGCAAAGGCCAGGACCCGCAGGCCTTCCCTGGAGAACCGCTCATTGGCGTCCTCCGCCGCCTTCCGCTCCTCCGGTGTGATGACGCAGCGGTCCAGCAGCACGTCCACGGCGCCCTTGGTGACCATCATCAGGCCACCGGACATCTGGTGGACCGTACTCATGAGCTTCCGGTCGGAGTCAAAGGGGATCTCCGTCAGGCGGGGCCAGCGTTCCCGGGTGCGCTCCTCGTCGAAGCCATGGTCCTCCCCCAACCGCACCAGAGCGGTCTCCGTGGGGTCGCCCACCTCGCCGCTTTCATTGACGGTGGCATCGCTGCACAGCAGCGCCGTCCGCAGCAGAGGCTCCTGGACTGGGTCCCGGAAATCCGCCTCCGCCGCGCCGATGATCCGACCGGCGGTATACAGCTTTTGGACCGTCATGCGGTTCTGAGTCAGGGTTCCGGTCTTATCGGAGCAGATGATTGACACGCTGCCCAGGCCCTCCACGGCCTGGAGCTTTCGAATGATGGCGTTCTCCGCCGCCATTTTCCGGGTGCCGAAGGACAGCACGATGGTAACGATGGAGGAAAGGGCCTCCGGGATGGCAGCCACCGCCAGCGCCACCGCGAACAGGAAGGCATTCATGATGTTCTCATGGCGCACCAGCACACTGATGCCGAATAAAAGAGCACAAATCATTAATATAATGACAGAAAGCCGCCGTCCGAACTGGTCCAGGCTCACCTGCAGGGGTGTTTTTTTCTCACTTGTACTTTTCAGCAGTGCGGCGATCCTGCCCATCTCCGTTTCCATACCCGTGCCGGTCACCAGGAATTTTCCCCGGCCATAGGTGACAAAGCAGCCGGAAAACACCATGTTTCTCCGATCCCCCAGGGGGACCTCCCCTTCGATGGGAGCGGTGTCTTTTTCCACCGGCAGGCTCTCTCCGGTCAGAGCGCTCTCAGCGCATTTCAGACTTGCACACGCCAGCAGACGGCCATCGGCGCAGATGGCGTCCCCAGCCTCCAGCAGCACTACGTCGCCAGGGACCACCTCTCTGCCGGGGACCTGGACCACCCGGCCATTCCGCAGGACCTTGGCCGTGGGCGCCGACATCCGCTTCAGGCTGTCCAGGGACGCGGCGGCCTTCACCGTCTGGACCGTCCCCAGGACAGCATTCATGGTAATGACCGCCAGAATGACGATCATGCTCTCCACATCCCCCAGCATGGCGGACACCGCAGCTGCCAGGATCAGGATGATGACCAGGAAATCGGCAAACTGTTCCAAAAAGACGCGCAAGGTACTTTTCCGGCCTCCTGCCAGTAGTTCATTGGGGCCGTACCGCTTCAGCCGCTCCGCCGCCTTGGCGGCGGTCAGCCCCTCCTCTCCGCAGTCCAGTTCCCGGAACAGCTCCATTCGGTTTTTCTCCCAAAGCGATTTTTCCTTCATAACAGACCTTCCTTTCCAGGCAGGACGCAAAAAGGCGAGGCCTCCGCGTCAATGCCCTGCATTGATGCAAAAGTCTCGCCATTTCAATCCGAAGCGGGGTCAAACCCGTATTGACGCCTGCGGATGCACGGTCTGTGCCAGCTACTCCCTTTTGATACAGGGCATTCTACGTCAGTTTGCCCTGAAAGTCAACCGGATATCCCGTTAAAAAGCTGTGAATCTTACTCTCCCATTACCTGGAACACGATGTCCCGCACCCGGTTTCTGGTGTCACACTCCACCAGCGTCAGGTTCTGCCAGGGGCCGATGGTGATCTTCCCGGCCACAAAGGGCACGGTGATAAAGGGAGACAGCAGGGCCGCCTTGATGTGGGAGGAACCGTTGTCGTCATGCCAGGTCTCGTGGTGCCAATAGGGCACCACCCGGCCCTTTTCGTCCAGGTAGGGAGAAAACACATCCAGCGCCGCCTTCAGATCGTGATTCACCATGCCCGGCTCAAACTCCAGGGTGGTCAGGCCCGCTACACCGCCAGTAGTGAAGCCGGTGATGGTCCCTGCGGAAATGCTGTATTTTTTGCAGGCCTCTGTCACCGCGTGCTGGAAGTCCTCCGTCACGTCGATCATGCCCATGTGAGCCTTGGTGTGATAGGTCTTGGTTTCCGTGTAAACTGCCATAAAAAGGGCCTCCTTTGTGGTTTTCTTCCTGATTGTAACACAGGCCCACCCGTGATACAATAGAGATGCGAAAGGGGGGCTCGCTATGAACGCCGGCAGCATCACCGTGGATCTTCACAGCAAAAACACCTATCAGGCCAAAGTGGCCATCGACGCCCAGCTTCGGCGGGCCGGGGCCGGGACCTACCGCATCCGGCTCATCCACGGCAGCCACGGCGGCACCGCCCTGCGGGATTTCATCCGGGCGGAATATGCCCACCATCCCAAGGTAAAGCGGCTTATTCTCTCCCCCGACGGCGGTACCACGGAACTGGTGCTGCGGGAATATGTGTAAGGAGGCGCACCTTATGCGCATAGCCTTGATTCAAATGCCGGTGACGGCGAATAAAAAGGAAAACATCGAAACCGCCTGTCAAAAGATCCGGGCGGCAGCAGTCAATGGAGCAGACTTTGCCGTCCTGCCGGAGATGTTCTGCTGTCCCTATGAAAACAGCTGCTTCCGGGCTTACGGCGAAGCAGAAAATGGGCCTGCCCAACAGGCCCTGTCCGCTCTGGCGGCAGAACTGGGCATCTACATCATTGGCGGTTCTCTCCCGGAGCTGGCGGAGGAAAATGTCTACAACACCAGCTATGTCTATGGACGCCAGGGGGAGCTACTGGCAAAGCACCGGAAGGTCCACCTTTTTGACATCGACGTGGTGGGCGGCCAGCGGTTCAAGGAATCGGATACCCTTTCCCCAGGAAACGCCATCACCACCTTCGAGACGGAATTCGGCACTATGGGCCTGTGTATCTGCTTCGACCTGCGGTTCGAGGAGCTGGCCCGGTGCATGTGCCTGCGGGGTACCAAAGTCATCTTCGTTCCCGCCGCCTTCAACATGACCACCGGCCCTGCCCACTGGGAGCTTTTGTTCCGCCAGCGGGCGGTGGACAATCAGTGCTTTACTGTGGGTGTCTCCCCTGCCCGGGACGAAGGTGCCTCTTATGTGGCCTACGGCAACTCCATAGCCGTGGACCCCTGGGGCGCCGTTCTCTGCCGGGCCAGTGGGGAGGAAACCACGCTGTACGCCGATCTGGATGTGACCCGTCTGGAAGCGGTCCGGGCCCAGCTCCCCATCCTGTCCGCCCGCCGGACGGACCTGTATGAGGTACGGGAAGTATGAGCAGCCGGGTCTTTGATGCCTTTTATCAGGTTGTTCGGGCCATTCCCGCCGGGAAGGTGGCCACCTACGGTCAGGTGGCCCGGCTGGCCGGGATGCCCCGCTGTGCCCGGACGGCGGGCTATGCCATGGCAGGCTGCGCAGATCCTTCCGTCCCCTGCCACCGGGTGGTGGACCGCTTCGGCGGTACAAAGGCATGTTTCGACACCTTCGCCCCCGGCACCCAGCGGGCAATGCTGGAGGCGGAAGGGGTCCTTTTTCGCCCGGATGGCACCGTAGACCTGGATCATTGCCGATGGGAGCCATAAAAATCAGGAGACGGCTTCCA
Organism: uncultured Oscillibacter sp.; assembly: GCA_964462715.1. Classification (GTDB taxonomy): domain Bacteria; phylum Bacillota; class Clostridia; order Oscillospirales; family Oscillospiraceae; genus Oscillibacter. The sequence goes on along the minus strand of CAYWYW010000020.1, from coordinate 10,884 downwards.
CCGTCTCCTGAATCGTTTCTGTAGTATGTATTCCCATTGCTTCCGCTATCCGCCGGACCACCAGATATTCTTCCAGGCACAGGCCGCTGTCCCGCATGGACAAAGCCGATTCCCGCCCCACATAGCGGTAATGCCAGGGCTCATAGCCAATTCCGGTGACCGCACTCTTATCGGTGGGGTACCGCAGGATGAAGCCGTACTCCCAGCAGTGCTCCATGAGCCACTTCTGTTCGGCGGTCTTCTCCTGCTGGCTGGTCAGCTTCTGATAGGAGGCCGACACGATATCCACCGCCATGCCGGTGTGGTGCTCGCTGGTACCCGGCGCCGCCACCCAGCGGAGGGCTTCCTGCTGTGCTGCCTCCCGTGTATAGCCCGCCGCACGCAGCCGGGCGATCTTATTCTGATGGAGCCGGGTCTGCGTCGCCGTATCCCGGTAGGCCGAGCATACGATGGGGTGCAGGCCAGCCTTGCCGCAGTCCGTCAGCATGGCCGTCAGGTCATCATAGACCCGCTCATCCACCTGTAGGCCCCCCGGCAGCTTCTTCAAGGTCACTGTATACTCCTCCGGCATGGGATTCCAGCGGTTTATCAGCAACAATCGCCAGTCCTCGGTCTGCTCCTGAGTCTGCTGGCTCTCCTGCGCAATCTCCCGGACCTGGTTCTCGGCAACCTCTGCCGTGGAAGTGACCGGCAGCAAAAAAAGCGTCAGCAACAGGGAGACCGATGAAAGAACATTCATATTGTCAACTCCTCCAAAAGGGCTTGTCCTTATGGTACAACCCATTTCCCGTGAAAGCAAGTCGAATTTGTAAACAAAGCCGCCGCTCCAGCGGGAGCGGCGGCTTTGTTTTGAGATATGCAGTCAGATCTTGACAATTTTTCCTGTCTTCCACGCCTCCGTGGTAGCGTAGCCGATGATGGTGGACTTGGTACCATCGTACACAGTGGTGCCGGGCTGCTTGCCCTCCAGCGCACAGTTGACGAACTCCTCCATCTCGGTGAGGTAGGACTCGGCGAACCGCTCCGGGAAAGAGCCAACACACTCGGTGCAGGCACCGTTGACATTGTATACCATGGCCTGGTTCTTCTCAGGCACAGCGGAAATACGGATGGTGCCCTCGGTGCCCACGATCTCGGTCTCCACGTGGTAGCCATAGGGTGCGGTACGGCCCACATGGACCATGCCCATGGCACCGTTTTCAAACTTGTACACGGCAACGCCGGTCTCGTCATCACCAGCCTCCTTGAACTCAGGATGCTTGAAAGTGGCGCCCATAGCGTAGACCTCTGTGGCCTCACAGCCCAGGAACCAGCGCATCAGGTCGATGTCGTGAATGGCCATGTCCAGGAAGATGCCGCCGGAGGTCTTGGCGAAACGGATAGCGCCGTCCACGAAAGCCTCGGGGTCAATGCCGGTGGCCTTCACCAGATAAGGCGTGCCGATGGCGCCCTCCTCGATCTTTTGTTTGGCATAGGCGTAGGACTTGTCATACCGGCGCATAAAGCCCAGCATGAAGGTCAGGTCGGGATGGCGCTCCACAGCGGCCTCGGCCTGCTTGCACTGAGCAACATCCACGCCCAGAGGCTTCTCGGAAAACACGTGCTTCCCGGCGTCCAGCGCAGCCTCGATCTGCCAGCAATGCTCGGAGGAGGTCGTGACAATGACCACCGCGTCGATGTCAGCCTTGGCCAGCATCTCCCGGTAGTCAGTGTAAACGTCGGTAACACCCAGTTCCTGCTTGGCATACTCCAGTTCAGCGGGCATAATGGAACAGGCGGCGGTCAGCTCAGCATTGGGGATCTTGTAGGCAATGTTCTGAGCGTGGACCTTGCCCAGACGGCCCAGGCCCACCACGCCGATGCGCAGTTTCTTCATAATCTTTCCTCCATGTTCAGCGCGTGTCTCCACGCAAATTCGTGATTATAATGCCATAACCATGCCCGGCCTATCAACGGGCCGGGCATGGAAATTTCAAAAATATTGTAAATTACTTGGCAGCTGCCAGACGGCGGCGCTTGGCATCCATCTGAGCGCGGATCACGTCCATCAGGACGGCCAGGATAATGACCAGGCCCAGAACGATGTTCTGAACGGCGGAGTCAATGGACAGCATGGTAAAGCCATTGCGCAGGACCGCGATGATCAGGCAGCCCAGCATGGTGCCAAACATGGTGCCCTTGCCGCCGGTGAAGGAGGCACCGCCGATGATGCAGGCCGCGATAGCATCCGTATCATAGGGCTGGGTGGCATTGGCGCCGTTGCAGATACCGCTGCGGCCAACAGAGTAGATACCGGCCAGAGCCGCCATGATACCGGACATGGTGTAGCAGAAGGTCAGCACGTTGGCGGTGTTGATACCGGACAAGCGGGTGGCCTCCATATTGCCGCCGGCGCAGTAGATGGACCGGCCCAGAGCGGTCTTGCTCAGGAATACATGCATGACAACATAAAGCACGATGACCACAACAAAGCCAACGGGGAATCCGCCGCCGAAGGAGCCGATGGTCTGGTTGCCCAGGAACTCCACGGACTTGGGGAAGTTATTGATCATCTTGCTGCTGGTGACCAGTAGCGACATGCCCCACAGCACATTCTTCATGCCCAGGGTGGACACGAAGGGATGAGGCAGATGCAAACGGGTCAGCAGGGTGCCGTTGATGAAGCCCACCAGACCGCCGGCCACGATAGCAATGGGGATCAGCACGATACCGCTGGAAATGCCGGCTTCCTTCAAAGCGCCCATCAGGCAGGCGCAGAACACGGCGTTGGCGCCCACGGACAGGTCGATACCGGCAGTGATCAGGCACAGCAGCATACCAACCGCCAGGAAGGCGTTGAAAGCCGTCTGCTTGAAGATGCCCATGATGTTGCTGGGACTATAAAAGTTCGAGTTGGAGATTGCCAGAAACACGCACATGATCACCAGTGCCAGAATTGTGCCCAGCTGAAAGCCGGAGCCGCTCTTTTTCTTAGTCATCTAAAGTTCCTCCCCATGCCGCTTTCATAATATCTTCCTGATTGAAATGCTTGCTGTCCCGCTCCACGGTGGCCATAACCTTGCCGCCGCGCATGACAACCACCCGGTCGCTCATACCCAGGATTTCCGGCATTTCAGAGGAGATCATGATAACGCATTTTCCAGCCTTCACCAGGCTATTCATAACATTGTAGACCTCGACCTTGGCGCCCACGTCGATGCCGCGGGTAGGCTCGTCGAAGATGTAGATATCGGCGTCGGAGTTGATCCACTTACCAATAACGACCTTCTGCTGGTTGCCGCCGGAAAGCTGTCCGACGATCTCATCGATGGAAGGCGTCTTGATCCGCAGGGATTCGATATGTCCCTTGCCGGTCTCCTCAATGCGCTTTTCATTGAGGAAGGGGCCGTCGCTGTGCTTTTTAAAGCTGGACATAATGAGATTGGTGCGGATACTCTCGCCCAACACCAGGCCGGAACCTTTGCGGTCCTCAGTCAGAAGGGCAATACCCTCCTTGATGGCCTGCTTGGGACTCTTAACCTTGGTCTCCTTGCCCTTGATGTAGATCTTGCCGCCATCAATGGGATCGGCACCGAAGATGGCACGGACAGTCTCGGTACGGCCAGCGCCCACCAGGCCGCTCATGCCCAGGATCTGGCCGCCGTATGCCTCAAAGCTGACGCCGTTGAGGACGCCGCCGATAGACAGATCCTCCACCTTCAGCATGCAGTCGCCCTTGACGCCGAACTCCTTGGGGAACTGGTTCTCCAGGGTACGGCCCACCATGGCGGTGATGAGGGAATCGTTGGTCCAGTCCTTGATGTCACGGGTCTCGATGTACTGGCCGTCGCGGATGACCGTGACGCGGTCACAAAGTTCGAACAGCTCCTCCAGCTTGTGGGAGACGAAGAGGATGCCGATGCCGCGGGATTTCAGCTCCCGGCAGGTCTTCATCAGCTGCTCGACCTCTTTTTCGCCCAGAGAGGAGGTAGGCTCATCCATGATAATCATCTTCGCATCGATCAGGACGGCCTTGGCGATCTCGATCATCTGCTGGATGCCCATGCCCAGGGTACCCGCCGGCTTGCGGGGGTCCACATCCTGGCCCAGGGACTTCATGACCTCCTCGGCCTTCTTATGCATGCTTTCATAATCCAGCAGCATGCCCTTCTTCTGCCACTTATTGATGAAGATGTTGTCGGTCACGCTCAGCAGCTTCTCGATGTTCAGTTCCTGATACACGCAGGCAATGCCCGCAGCCGCGGACTCGTTGGGGTTCTTGAACACCTTCTTTTCGCCGTTGACGTAGATCTCACCCTCGTCGGCCATATGAACACCGGTAAGGACCTTGATCAGTGTGGATTTGCCTGCGCCGTTCTCACCGATCAGGCCGTGGATCTCGCCCGGCTTAACGGCAAGCTGCATATTGCTCAATGCAACTACGCCCGGAAATCGCTTCGTAATGTTTTTCAGCTCAACTACGTATTCGCCCACCTGAATATCACCTCAATTTCTCCCGGTTTGGGGACGCGCCAAAAGCGCGGTAGACGCCCGCTGCTGTGCGGGCGGATGCTGGAAAAACGGGCCTCGCCCGTTCTGCTCACGTTGCTTCCGAGGATCGGAAGTCGGTAAATAAAAGGCGGCCCCGCCCCAGTTCAACCGGGACGGGGCCCACCCTCATTTCAGATCAGTACTGCTATGTGCCCTTGATATATTAGGCCAGGTAGCCCTGCAGCAGCTCCAGACGAGCCTGAGCGCTGCTGGGATCGACGATGGAAGCCTTCGCCTCGATGAAGCTATCCAGCTTCTCACCCTGCAGTGCGCGGACCACAGCGTCGACAGACTGGTAGCCCATGTCATAGCCAGCCTGGCAGACAGACATGGTCTCCTCGCCGGCCAGGATGGACTTGCAGGCGGACTGGATGCCGTCGAAGCCCAGGAACACGGTGTTCTTATAAGCCTCGTTGCCGGCAGCGGCACGGGCAGCGGCCATAGCCATGTCGTCGTTGTTGGCGCAAATCACGGCGATGCCCTCGGGATGGTTCTGCATGATAGCCTCCATGCAGGTAACGGCCTGGTCAGCCACGGCGTTGGCGTACTGGATCTCGTCATACAGGAAGGTGCCGCCAGCGGCTTCGATACCGGCAGCGTAGCCCTTCATACGGGCCTCGTTGGTGGAGTCGCCCTGAACGCCGGCGATCTCAATGCACTTGATCTCGGTCCAGCCGCGCTCCTTGGCCAGCTTGGCAGCAGCCTCGCCGCCCAGCTTGCCGGCATCCTCGTTGCTGGTGCCGACGAAGGACAGGACCTCGGGAGCGTCGATGTTGGTATCAACGGCCACGATGGGCTTGGTCTGGCCCTTGATCATGTTGGCAACCATGTCGGCCTGCAGGGGAGCAATGACATAACCGTCGATATCGGCATTGTTCATGTCGGTTTCGATCATGTTCTGCTGCTCGTCATATGCGGTCTCGGAGGTAGCGCCCTTGACCTCGACCTTAACATTGGGATGGTCTTTCATGTAGGCTTCGGCACCAGCCACCACATAGCCCCAATACTCGGAGGAGGTGGTCTTCAGGATGACGGAAATGTTGTACTCCTGCTCACCGGCGGGGGTCTCGGCGGGGGTCTCGGTCTCAGCGGGCTTCTCGGCGGGCTTCTCCTCAGTCTTGCTGCCGCCGCAGGCGACCAGAGACAGAGACATGACCAGCGCGAGGATCAGTGCGAGGATCTTCTTCATACTTCTTTTCTCCTTTTCAAATGGTTTTCCGGGACTGCCACTATCCAAATGAAATCGATTAAATAGTTAGTATATCCCGGTGAATGCGAGGTTATCCTAGCATAAAATTTGCCCCTGCGTCAATAGAACACGGAAAGTCTGTGACTTCCCCCGAAGTGGTCCTTTTCTTTTTGTGTAAATCGCACAACTAATTTTCAGGGGTTAAGAAAAAACTATCAAAAAATTTTACCTGGTTCTTACAAAATTTTTACATTCCCCCTTTCTCTCTTCAAGGCCGCCTGTTTCGACGGCTAAGGCCGAATCGGCAAGACCAATTCTTCTGTCATATACATATAAAATTGGAAGAGCTCTTTGGGCAAATCAGAAAAAATCCGGTTTTATACAGGAAAGCCGTTGATTTTTAGGCAAATTGATGATACTTTTATTGTTGGCGAAAACGATTGCGCCTACGGGTTTTTATCTGTGTATCTGTGGGCGCACACAGACAGCCAATTTTCATTATTTTATTACTAAAGGAGGACGTTTCCTATGTTTGATCCCAAGTCCGTTTCCCTGGGCATCGCTCCCATCGGCTGGTGCAACGACGACATGCCCGAGCTGGGCGGCGAGAACACCTTCCAGCAGATTGTCAGCGAGATGGCTCTGGCCGGCTTCACCGGCTGCGAGATCGGCAACAAGTATCCCTCTGACCCCGTTGAGCTGAAGAAGGCCCTGGACCTGCGCGGCATGCGCATTGCCAGCCGCTGGTATTCTTCCTTCATCCTGACCCGTCCCATGGAGGAGGAGATCGCCGACTTCACCGCCAATCTGGACTTCCTGGCCGCTGTCGGTGCCAACCGCATCAACGTCAGCGAGCAGAGCTATTCCATCCAAGGCCAGATGGACACCCCCGTCCTGACCGGCGGCCACAAGCATGTCATGAACGACGAGGAGTGGGACCGCTTCTGCGCCGGCCTGAACACTCTGGGCAAGATCGCCGCCGACCGCGGCTTCAAGCTGTGCTTCCATCACCACATGGGCACTGTGGTCCAGACCTCTGAGGAGACCGACCGCATGATGGCCAACACCGATCCCCGCTACGTCTTCCTGTGCTATGACACCGGCCACTTCACCTTCGCCGGCGAGGACCCCCTGGCCATGCTGAAGAAGTATGTGGACCGGGTGGGCCACGTCCATCTGAAGGACATGCGTCTGAGCGTGGTGGAAGAGGTCCGCAAGAACAACTGGAGCTTCCTGCAGGCCGTCCGCAACGGCTCCTTCACCGTTCCCGGCGACGGCGACGTGGACTTCGATCCCGTGTTCAAGGTGCTGTCCGACGCCGGCTACCAGGGCTGGCTGCTGGTGGAGGCCGAGCAGGACCCCGCCAAGGCCAATCCTCTGGAGTACGCCATGAAGGGCCGCAAGTACATCCGCGAGCACACCGGGCTTTAATAAAGAGGGGACTTTGTCCCCCCTTTCCCCGCAAGGGGGACGCCGCATCCGCAAAGCAGCAAAGCTGCTAACGGCTGCGCAGTAGATTCCCCCTCACCAGTCTGCGGGCTGGTGTGTGCGCCCCTGGGGCGCACAGGTCAAGGTATTTTCGCCACGCCGCAACGTTAAGAAAACATGCCAGTTGCATGTTTTTAGCGTAGGCCACAGCGGCTATGCCGCGAGGAGACACACTCTATGCCGCGGCGAAAATGATTTCATTTTCTTCATTCGCTGCTGGCGAATGAACTGGGGAAACCACAGGGTTCCCCTAGCCCCCTTCCCAATGCAATTCAAAATAGGAGATGGTTCCGATGACCTATTTTAACAAGAACGCCGAGCTGAAAAACGGTTACAACGCCTATATCGACGCCGACACCGATGATATGGGCACCCAGATGGACGTGGGCCTGCTGCTGATGGAGGACGGCGACGTCTTCACCTTCGACGAGGCCGACAAGGAGATCGCGGTCCTGCTGTTCTCCGGCAAGGTCACCTACGAATGGGCCGGCAAGAAGGTCGAGGCCGACCGCCCCGACTGCTTCCACCACGAGGCCTACTGCCTGCTGGCCGGCAAGGGCACCAAGATCACCCTGACTGCCCACGCCCACAGCGAGCTGTACATCCAGAAGACCCTGAACGACAAGCCTTACGAGGCTGTCATGTACACCCCCGAGACTGTGCAGACCGAGTACAAGGGCTCCAACGGCGAGCTGATGGGCTGCATGGAGCGGGAGATCAAGACCTTCTTCGACCTGGACAACGCCCCGTTCTCCAACATGGTCCTGGGCGAGGTTCTGAACCACCCCGGAAAGTGGTCCTCCTATCCCCCTCACCATCATCCCCAGCCCGAGGTCTATTTCTACCGCTTTGACTATCCCGACGGCTTCGGCGCGGGCTTTGCCAACGGTGAGATCTTCAAGACCGGCCACAACGGCCTGGCTGTCATCAACCACGGCTTCCACTCCCAGACCGCCGCGCCCGGCTACGCCATGTGCTACGCCTGGGGCATCCGTCATCTGGACGGCGATCCCTGGGACAAGACCCGGATCGACGATCCCGAGCACGCCTGGCTGTGGAAGGCCGACGCCAATGACCACATCTATCCCAATCATTGACAGGAGGTAAGATTCCCATGAAAACCGTTCGTTTGACCATGGCCCAGGCCCTGGTCCGGTTCCTGGAGAACCAGTACATCGAGGTGGACGGCGTCCAGAACCGCTTTGTCCGCGGCGTGTTCATCATCCCCGGCCACGGCAACGTGGTTGGCTTCGGCCAGGCGCTGACCCAGGAGGCCAAGCACCTGGAGATCTGGCACGGCCAGAATGAGCAGGGCATGGCCCAGGCCGCCGTGGCCTTCGCCAAGCAGATGAAGCGCAAGCAGATCTGCGTTGCTACTTCCTCCGTGGGCCCCGGCGCCGCCAACATGGTCACCGCCTGCGGCACCGCCACCGCCAACAACATCCCCCTGCTGGTCCTGCCCGGCGACGTGTACGCCTGCCGTCAGCCCGACCCCGTGCTGCAGCAGGTGGAGCAGACCCACAATCTGTCCATCTCCACCAACGACGCCTTCAAGGCCGTCTGCCGCTACTGGGACCGCGTCGTCCGTCCCGAGCAGCTGATGAGCGCCATGATCTCCGCCTTCCGGGTGCTGACCGATCCCGCCAACACCGGCGCTGTCTGCGTTGCCATGCCCCAGGACGTGGAGGGCGAGGCCTATGACTATCCCGAATCCTTCTTCAAGAAGCGCGTGTGGCGTCTGGAGCGCCGCCCCGCCACCGAGGCCGCTCTGAACGACGCCGCCGAGGCCATCAAGAAGGCCAAGCGTCCCATGCTGATCTGCGGCGGCGGCGTCCGCTACTCCGAGGCTCACGATGAGTTCCGCGCCTTCGCCGAGGCCACCGGCATTCCCTTTGCCGAGACCCAGGCGGGCAAGAGCGCCATCGAGTGGACCCATCCCCTGAACCTGGGCGGCGTCGGCGTCACCGGCTGCTCTGCTGCCAACGACATCGCCAAGAAGGCGGACCTGGTCATCGGCGTCGGCACCCGCTACACCGACTTCACCACCGCCTCCAAGTGGCTGTTCAAGGACAGCTGCAAGTTCGTCAACATCAACGTCTCCGAGTTCCAGGCCCTGAAGATGGAAGCCATCCCCGTGGTGGCCGACGCCAAGGACACCCTGCCCCGTCTGCTGGCCAAGCTGGATGGCTACAAGGCTCCCTACACCACTGAGGTGACCGCTGCCCGTGAGAAGTGGCAGAAGGAGCTGGACCGTCTGGACAGCATCGTCTTCGAGGATAAGAAGTCCTGGAAGCCCATCATCAACGACGCCAACGCGGATTCCGCCAAGCGTTACGCCAAGGACCTGAACGCCACCCTGTGCCAGACCACCGTTCTGGGCGCCATCAACCACATGATGAGCGAGGGCGATGTGGCCATTGGCGCCGCTGGCTCTCTGCCCGGCGATATGCAGCGCATGTGGCGTCCCACCGGCATCGACTGCTACAACATGGAGTACGGCTACTCCACCATGGGCTACGAGGTCGCGGGCGCTCTGGGCGTGAAGCTGGCCATCGGCGACAAGCGCGAGGTCTACGCCATGTGCGGCGACGGCAGCTTCCATATGCTGCACGGCGAGCTGGTGACCGCTGTCATGGAGCGCAAGAAGATCAACATTTGCCTGTTCGACAACGCCTCCTTCGGCTGCATCAACAACCTGCAGGTGGGCCACGGCAACAAGACCCTGTGCACCGAGTTGCGCTACCGCAACAAGGACGGTCTGTTCGGCGACTTCCTGAACATCGACTACGCCAAGGTGGCCGAGGGCTACGGCTGCAAGGCCTACTCTATCCGCACCATGGAGGAGCTGGTTGCCGCTTTCGAGGACGCCAAGAAGGTCAAGAACCAGCCCGTTCTGTTCGACATCAAGGTCCTGCCCAAGACCATGACCGACGGTTACGGTTCCTGGTGGCGTGTGGGTGACACCGAGGTGTCTGAGCGCCAGGAGAACCTGGACGCCTACGCCAACCATCTGGAGCACGTGAAGGACGCCAGAAAATACTAATTTTATCTCGGCATGGGCCGGTGTCCGCACCGGCCCATCTGAAAATGAATTAACCCTACCATTTTATAAAAGAAAAGGAAGGTAATCAACATGGATAAGGTTCTGAAAATCGGTATCATCGGCTGCGGCGCCATCGGCCGCGATCACTGCCGCCGCATCATCGAGACCGTCCCCGGCGCTACCGTCGTGGCCGTGTCCGACTATGTGGCCGCCGCCGCTGACGACACCGCCGCCAAGTACGGCATCCGCTCCTTTGGCAACGACTGCGACGGCATGATCAAGGACCCCGAGGTCGAGGCCGTTGTCATCACCTCCATCGACCCCACCCATCATGACTACGTCATGAAGACCCTGGCCGAGGAGAAGTGGTGCTTCTGCGAGAAGCCCCTGTCTCAGAACGCCAAGGACTGCGAGGAGATCATCAACCGCGAGCTGGAGATCGGCAAGCGCCTGGTCCAGGTGGGCTTCATGCGTCACTATGACCGCGGCTACGCCGAGATGAAGCGCATCATCGACTCCGGTGAGCTGGGCGCTCCCCTGCTCATCAAGGCCTGCCACCGCAACGTCTCCCAGGGCCCGGGCTTCAAGACCGAGAACGGCGTCACCAACGTGGCCATCCACGAGCTGGACATCT
>CAYWYW010000019.1:0-25854 GCA_964462715.1 uncultured Oscillibacter sp. | reverse complement strand
AGCGCATGTCGGTGCGGCCGGAGGGGTCGCCGATCATGGCGGTGCCGCCGCCGATCAGGGCGATGGGCTTGTTGCCGGCCATCTGGAGCCGCTTCATCAGGCACAGGGCCATGAAGTGGCCCACGTGGAGGCTGTCGGCGGTAGGGTCAAAGCCGATATAGAAGGTGGCCTTGCCGTTGTTCACCAGCTCCCGGATCTCGTTCTCGTCGGTCACCTGGGCGATCAGGCCCCGGGCAACCAGTTCTTCGTAAATCTGCATGGTAGTCTCTCCTGTTCTGCAATATGGTAGTATTACCGAAACGGACAAAATTGAAGCCCCCGTCCCGGCTTTGGGACAGAGGGCGAAATGCTTTCGCGGTACCACCTCTGGTTCGCCGACCCCTCGCGGGAAACGGCCTCGTGGAGTGCCAACACACTCCCGCGCGGTAACGGGCGCACCCGGGACACGCCTACTGGGTTTCGGAAAACCGTTGGGGTGCCGGCTCCGCGGTGTATTCGGCGGGCGTCCCTCTCCCCTTTTCACCATCCAGGGGCTCTCTTGGCAGGGCGTTCCGCGTACTTCTCCGCATCAATGCCATATACGTGGGGTATTTTATCCGATTTGCGGGAGATTGTCAATGGAAAATGGTGAAAATGTTTCAAGACCGGGGAACAGAAGCCGGATGCTCCGTTCCCCGGTCCGCAAAACTCAGATGGACTTCCGGTAGACCTCCGCCGCGTCCAGCAGCTCCCCGGCGCTCTCCAGCAGGGCCTCCGTCACCTGGCTGCCGCCGGTGATGCGGGCCAGCTCCGCCTTCCGGGCCTCCCGGTCCAGCAGGACAACGTGTGTAAAGGTCCTTCCCTTTTCTTCCCCTTTCTCCACGGAGAAGTGGGTGTCCGCCATGGCCGCCAGCTGGGGCAGATGGGTGACGCAGAGCACCTGCTTGCGACGGCTGACCTGGGCCAGCTTCTCCGCCACCTTCTGGGCCGCCCGGCCGGAAACGCCGGTGTCCACCTCGTCGAACACCAGGGTGCCGATGGATTCCTGCTCCGCCAGCACGTTTTTCAGGGCCAGCATGATGCGGGCCAGCTCGCCGCCGGAGGCGATCTTGGCGATGGGACGCAGGTCCTCGCCCACGTTGGCAGACATCAGAAAGCGGATGGTGTCGCAGCCGTCGGTGGCGGGCTCTTTTTCCCCGAAGTCGATGGCGAAGCGAATTTTTTTCATGTCCAGGTCCCGCAGCTCCCGCTGGATGCGGTCCTCCAGGGCCTTGGCGGCCTCCTTTCGCACACGGGTCAGCTCCGCACCGGCGGTCCGCACTGCCGCCTCCGCCTTTTTCAGCTTGCGCTCCAGCAAAATCAGCGTGTCGTCCGCCGTCTCCATGGCGTCCAGCTCTGCTCGGCACTTCTCCAGGTAGGCCAGCATCTCCTCCACCGTGGCGCCGTACTTCTTTTTCAGGCGGTACAGCTGGTCAGTGCGGCTCTCCACCGCGTCCAGCTCCTCCGGGGAGAAGTCGAATTCCGTCCGCTTGTCCCGGATGGTCTCCGCCAGGTCATAGGCCTCGCTGCGAAGCTGGCCCAGGCGGACATACAGCTCCGCCAGGTCATCCCCCAGGGTACGGATGGTGCCCATGGCCTCCTCCGCGTCCCGTAGCTGGTTCACCGCCCCGGCTGAGGAATCGTCTCCGAACAGGCAGTACTCCGCCCCGGACAGGGCGGCCATGAACTTCTCGCCGTTGCGCAGGATGTTGCGGCGCTGGGCCAGTTCCTCTTCCTCGCCTGGGACCAGCTCCGCCCGCTCCAGCTCGTCGATCTGGAACCGCAGGCTGTCCATGCGGCGGGCCTTTTCCGCTTCGTCCATCCGCAGGGTGCGGATCTGGGCTTTCAGGTCCGCCATGGCGTCGTATTCCTTTCGGTAAGCCGCCAGCACGCCTTCCGTCCGCCCGAAGCGGTCCAGGTAGGCGCCGTGCTGCTCCTCATCCAGCAGAGCCGTGCCGTCGTGCTGGCCGTGGATATTCAGCAGCTCCGCGCCGATCTGCCGCAGCTGCGCCACGGTGATGGGCCTTCCGTTGGCCCGGCAGGCGTTTTTGCCGTCGCTGAAAATCTCCCGCTGCAAAAGGAGCGTCCCGTCCTCGTCCGGAGCCACGCCGTTGGCGGCAAGGCCCGGCAGGTCCGCCGGAACGTGGGAAAATTCCGCACTGACAAGGGCCTTGTCGGCCCCGGTGCGGATCAGTTCCCGGGAGGTCCGCCCCCCCAGCACGGCGCCCATGGCGTCGATGACGATGGACTTGCCGGCGCCGGTCTCGCCGGTGAGGGCATTGAAGCCCGGGCGGAAGCGGATATCCGTCTCCTCGATGACGGCGATATTCTCAATATGAAGCAGTTCCAGCATGTGGGTCACTCCTTCTCAAGTTCAGAGCATGGCACGGATCTCCTCGCAGAACGCCGCCGCGGACTCCGCGTCCTGCATCAGCAGGAAGGCCGTGTCGTCTCCCGCCAGGGAGCCCACCATGTAGGCGATATCCATGTTGTCCAGAGCCGAGCAGGCCGCGCTGGCCAGACCCGGCATGGTCTTGAGGACCACGATGTTCTGGGCGCAGGCAATACTGGTGATGCTCTCCCGGAAGATGGTCCGCAGCTTTTCCGCAAAGTTCAGTTTGGTGCGGTTGCCGGAAACGGCATATTTATATACCCCGTGGCCCACCGGCTCCTTGATCAGGTGCATCTGCTTGATGTCCCGGGAGATGGTGGCCTGGGTGCTGCTGATGCCCCGCTCCTGGAGCCGGGAGAGCAGCTGCTCCTGCGTCTCGATGTTTTCCTGGGAAATGATCTCCAGGATCATGGCTTGACGATCATTTTTCATCATTCAGCCCTCCCGGCAGCATTTTTTGGGCAAAAATCTCACAGAAGCTCTTCTCCGTCAGGCGGACCAGCTTCGTCACGTACTTGCTGCGCCGCACCAGCACCTTGTCGTCGGACCGCAGGCTGAAGGCCCGGCTCTCGTCCACGAACAGGTACACCGGCTTGCGGCCGTTGCGCTCCAGCTCCACCGTCAGCACGTGCTCCGGGGAGAGGACGTAAGAGGAAAAGCGCATGTTGTGGGTGCAGATGGGACAGACCACCATGGTCTGGGCCACAGGCTCCACCACGGGGCCGCCGGCGGACAGGGAGTAGGCCGTGGAGCCGGTAGGGGTGGAGACAATGACACCGTCTCCGGCGATGTCCGCCAGATGGCGGCCGTCGGAGGAAATTTTCAGGTGGATGACATGGGAGATGGGGCCTTCCCGGATGACCGCGTCGTTGAGGCCCAGGTTGGTGTAGATCTGCTTGCCCTCCCGGATGACGGACACGTCCAGCATCATCCGCTGCTCAACATGGAAGTCCCAGTCCTGCAGCTTCCGCAGGACCTCCAGCTCCCCCTTCTCCAGCTCCGCCACAAAGCCCAGGCCTCCCATGTTGATGCCCAGCACGGGGACCTTGTTCAGGGCCGCCAGCTTGGCCAGGTGCAGGATGGTGCCGTCGCCGCCGAAGGTGATCAGCAGATCGGCGTCCTTCATCTCCTGGGGCAGGGGATGCACGTCGTAGTCAGCAAAGGCCCCCTCCTTCTGGTCCCGGAAGGGGGAGCACACCACGGTCCGGAAGCCCAGCTCATGGAGGATCGTTTCCGCGGCCTTGGTGGTCGCCATGCCGTGGTCCCGGTTGGGGTTGGGGCACAGAATGATCTTTTTCGTGTTCACTGTCCGCTCCCCTCCCCGTGCTCCTTCAAAGTCTGATGGGACTCCTCCACCAGGGCCTTCAGATCAAATTCCATGGGCTGCCACTCACCCTTTTCCAGATACCCCAAATATTCGATGTTGCCCTCGGGTCCCCGAATAGGAGAGTATGTCAGGCCAAGGACTGTAAAGCCAGATTCCTTTGCATGGTCCAGAAAGTGCTCCAGCACCTCCAGATGGACGGCCGGGTCCCGGACCACGCCTTTTTTGCCCACCTTTTCCTTCCCCGCCTCGAACTGGGGCTTCACCAGACAGGCCACGTGACCGCCGTCCTTCAGGACGTTGTGGACCGCGGGCAAAATCAATTTCAGGGAAATGAAGCTCACATCAATGGAGGCAAAGTCCAGCTCGTCCGGGATCTGCTCATGGCCCAGATACCGGGCGTTGGTCCGCTCCATGCAGACTACCCTTGGGTCCTCCCGCAGCTTCCAGGCCAGCTGGCCGTAGCCCACATCCACCGCATAGACCTTGGACGCGCCGTTTTGCAGCATGCAGTCCGTAAAGCCGCCGGTGGAGGCGCCGAAGTCACCGCAGACGGCGCCCTCCAGGTGCACCGAGAAGGTGGCCATGGCCTTTTCCAGCTTCAGGCCGCCCCGGCTCACGTATTTTAATACATTCCCCCGGACCTCGATCTCCGCGTCGTTGGGGACGGCGGTGCCGGGCTTGTCCACCCGCTGGCCCTTCACGAACACCAGTCCGCTCATAATGGTGGCCTGGGCCTTCTGCCGGGTCTCCAGATAACCGCGCTCCACCAGCAGCACGTCCAGCCGTGTCTTATTTGCCATGCTTCACCGCCTCCTCTGCCGCGGCCGCCACCCCGGCTGCGTCCAGGCCGAAGCGGTGCTCCAGCTCGGCCACGCTGCCCTCGGGGGCGAAGGTCTTTCCGAGATTCTTCAAAATGAGTTGTTCCGAGGCCCGGCCGTGCTCCGCCAGAATGGCGGCCACCCGCTGGCCCACGCAGCCGGCGCCGAAGGAATCCTCCAGTACCAGCAGAGCCTTCCGGCCCCCCAGGGCCTCATAGACAGTCCCGTGGTCCAGAGGCGAGATCTGGTTCAGCTTCAGGACCTCCGCCTGGATGCCCTTTTCTGCCAGCAGCTCCGCCGCCTCCAGCAGATTGTTCACCAGTACGCCGTAGCTCAGCAGCGTCACATCGCTGCCCTGCCGCAGCCGGGCCACCGGCTCCGCCGACCGGTCCTCCCGGAAGGCGCCCTCTCCTCCTCTGGGATACCGGACCGCCACGGGACCGTCCAGATCAAAGACGGCCTTTTTCAGCATGGACCGCAGTTCCGCAAAGTTGGATGGGCACAGCACCGTAAAGCTGGGGATGGTACACAGGAACAGAGGGTCAAAGCAGCCGTGGTGGGTCTCGCCGTCGGAGCCAACCAGGCCCGCCCGGTCCACACCGAACACCACATGGAGCCGCTCCAGGGCCACATCGTGGATCAGCTGGTCATAGCCACGCTGCAAAAAGGTGGAATACACCGCGAACACCGGGATCATCCCCTGGCTGGCAAGGCCCGCCGCCATGGAGACCCCGTGGCCCTCGGCGATGGCCACGTCGAAAAACCGCTCCGGGAATTCTTTGGCGAAGCCAGACAGGCCGGTGCCGTCCGCCATGGCGGCGGTGATGGCGCACACCCGGGAGTCCCGGGCGGCGCAGTCCGCCAGCGCCTTGCCGAACACGGAAGAAAAACTCTCCCCGCCCGACTTTTTCACAAGGCCGGTCTCCGGATCAAAGGGGTTGATTCCATGGAACTTGCCGGGATTCTGCTCCGCAAACGGATATCCCTTGCCCTTCACCGTGTGAACGTGGACCAGCACGGGGCCGTTCTGCTCCCTGGCCCACTGCAGCATATCGCACAGGCGGGGCAGGTCGTGGCCGTCGATGGGGCCCAGGTAGGTGAAGCCCATATCCTCGAACAGGGTGCTTCCGGGCCAGAGGGCTTTTTTCAGCGCCGTCTTGACCCGGTGGTTGAAACGGTAGAGGCCGTTCTCCATGGGATGCCTGCCAAACAGGCCCCGATACCACTTTTTGAAATGGTAGTAAGCCGGCTTGCTGCGCAGGCGGCTCAGGTGGGAGGGCATGGCCCCCACGTTGGGGTTGATGGACATGCCGTTGTCGTTGAGAATGACGATCAGCGGCTCGCCAGAGGCCCCGGCGTTGTTGAGTCCCTCGTAGGCCAGGCCGCCCGTCAATGCGCCGTCACCGATCAGGGCCAGCACACTGTAATCTTTTTTCTGTAAAGTTCTTGCCCTTGCCATGCCAAGCGCCACAGAGACGGAGTTGGAGGCATGGCCTGCAATGAATGCGTCATGCCCGCTCTCGTAGGGCTTTGGGAAGCCGGACAGGCCGTCCAGCTGCCGCAGGGTGGAGAACAGCTCCTGCCGCCCCGTCAGGGCCTTGTGGACATAGCACTGGTGGCCCACATCGAATACCAGCCGGTCCGAGGCGGTGTCGAACACCCGGTGGATGGCCACGGTCAGCTCCACGGCCCCCAGGTTGGAGGCCAGGTGGCCGCCGGTCCGGGACACACTGTCGATCAAAAACTCCCGCAGTTCCTGACACAGCAGGGGCAGCTGGGACTTGTCCAGCGCCTTGACGTCAGCGGGAGAATGGATAGTTTCCAATAGCATAATGTCGCCTTTCTTTTAGCGGTGAAAAACATGAAGGAAGCGGCCGGCACAGTAAACCACGCGGGTAGACTGCTTCATGGCGAAGGTCTTGCCCAGCGCCTTGCCGCCGATGGTCAGGCCGGAGATCAGGGCGGTGACGGCCACGGAGATCAGCACGGAACGCAGGTCCAGCGCCGCCTGGAGCCGCACCACGATGACGGCGGCGGTGGTGCCGGAGACGATGCCGCAGATGTCGCCCACCACGTCGTTGCAGACGCTGGAGACCTGGCTGGCGTTCCGCAGCAGCATCAGCGCCTCCTTGGCGCCCTTTTCCTTGTGGGCGGCCATGGAGTGAAAGGGCCTGGGATCGGCGGCGGTGACCGCCACGCCGATGATGTCAAACAGGATGCCCAGGCCGATGAACATGGCCAAAATCAAAACAGCGACAGCCACGCCCGCGCCCTCCAGCATCGACTCCGACGCCAGACTGAGCACCCCGGACAGGGCGACCGCCATCAAAAAGACCGTTAAGGCCCAACGGTATGGAGCGGATGAGCCGCTCTTTTTTTTCCGTGTTTTTTTCAAAGGAACCTCCAACCGTATGTGGCATCACGAATTTTCCGCAGTTACACAGACCCACCTACCTTGGGTCCCCCGCGCGAGCCCAGTGCAGCGGGTCTCGTGGAGAAAGGAGAAAGGAATGGAGCGTGCGCAGCTTTCGCCATTCGGCGGAAGCGGAGCGGAGCGACATTTCTTTCGACGTGCTAAGCCGGCGGCAGCAGAAAAAGTAAATCTTACGGCTTAGGTACGGGTTGGTTTTCCCCATGGCGCACCTCTCGTTGCCGATGGAGGCGGTTCCCCCTTCGGCGCCATGGCACAGCGTCGCCAGTCAGCGCTACCCGATTGCCACTTAGTCCGCACTGCAATCCTTTTTCTGCCCCGCGAAGACAGCCTAGGTGATTTCCACCACAGTCTGTCCGTTTCTTTAGCCTCTTTTGCAGAGACGGTTTCAGAGAGCAGGGGGCCGTCATGCTCCGGCCGGGAGCGAAAACGGCCTGACCTCTCATTCACCAATCCCCACGCAAGGCAGGCTACATCTGCACACAGCGTTACGGCCCTGGATGGCCGATGCACCGCATTGCAGGTTCATCATCTGCTTCGTACACAGCTCGGAAATACCGCGATGGGAGTACGGCTGTGCACAAGAGCAGGTCTCCACGAAAACAGGGTCGGGGTAACCATGCCATTGGAAATCGCCCTGAGTTCGCAAGCACGCGCAGCGTGCTTCCCCCCAGCACCCACCCAAAACTGGGCGTATCAAGCAGGCACCAGAGGTTTCATCGGTGTGCCCTTCAGAGGATTTTTAGGCCCTCCCTAGGAAACGGCAGATCTGACTAGAATACTGCGCCGCCGCTTAGCGAGATTCAGTATAGCACGGTTTTTATAAATATACAACATATTCTGTATATACAAATTGTGAATTTTTCGGTGGCGGACATTCTTCCGGCTGTAAAATTTGTGCCGGACAGGCACCCGCCCGTCCGGCACACATCGCCAATTGTTTATTTGTTCCGCTCTGCCAGGCTGTCCGCCAGCTCCGCCAGGAAGCCATCCGCGTCCAGCGTGCGGACGGCGGCCTTGGCCTTTTCCGTGCAGTCCAGCACCTTCCGGTCGCAAGCCTCCAGGCCCAGCAGGTCCACGTAGGTCACCTTCCCCTCCTCCTTGTCGGAGCCGATGGGCTTGCCGAATTCATCCGCGTTGCCGATGACATCCAGCATGTCGTCCCGGATCTGGAAGGCCAGACCCAACTGATAGCCGTACTCCTCCGCGGCGGCCAGCAGTGCCGGGTCTCCCCCGGCAGCGGCCACGCCCAGTTTACAGGCCCCGGCGATCATGGCGCCGGTCTTGAGACGGTGGACCTCCCCCAGTTCCTCCTCTGTCTTGGGCGCATGGAGGGTGTCGATGACCTGGCCTGCCACCATGCCGTCGGCTCCGGCGGCCCTGGCCAGGATCAGGGTACAGTCCGCCTTTCTGTCCGCCGCCAGACCGGGGGCGGTCAGAATGATCCGGAATGCCTCCGGTTGCAAGGCGTCTCCCGCCAGGACGGCCAGGGTCTCGCCGTAGACCTTATGGTTGGTGGGTTTGCCCCGGCGAAGGTCGTCGTCGTCCATGCAGGGCAGGTCGTCGTGGATCAGGGAATAGGTATGCACCAGCTCCAGGGCGCAGGCCACAGGGACGGCCTTTTCCCAGTCCAGCCCCGCCAGCCGGGCGAACTCCAGCGTCAGCACCGGTCGGATGCGCTTGCCTCCCGCCAGCAGGCTGTACCGCATGGATTCGTACAGGTCCGCCCAGTGGGGCTTGTCCGTGAACAGGCTATTCAGATAATCTTCCACCGCTCTCCGGTATGCGTCATACCGGGCGTCAAAGGCTGTTTTTTCCATGTTCAGTCCTCCTCCGTTTCAAAGGGCAGCTCCACGGGTGCGCCGTCGGCACCCTTCATCAGCTTCACCACCTGCTGCTCCGCCTGGTCCAGCTGCTTGGAGCATACGGCGATCAGCTTGGTCCCCTCCTCAAAGAGGGCCAGGGAATCCGCCAGAGGGGCGTCGCCCTTTTCCAGGGCCGCCACGATCTCCTCCAGACGGGCCAGCTGCTGCTCAAATGTCACTTTTTTCGCGCTCATGGATGTACCTCCTCCACTCTGGCGGTCAGGCCGCCCTCTCCCAAGGTCACAGCTACCCGGTCTCCCGGCGCCGCGTCCTCATAGCTTTTCAAAATCTGCCCCGCCTCATTCTGGACCATGGCGTAGCCCCGGCCCAGCACCTTCAGGGGGCTCATGGCGTCCAGTGACGCCGCCAGGGCGGCAAAGCCCTGCCGCTTCCGGGCCAGCTGCCCGGCGGCCAGGTCGCCCAACCGCTGCTGAACGTGGACCAGCTCCATCCGCTTGTCCTGGACGTAGGCCAGGTGGTCGGTCATACAGCGCTTTTGGGCCAGGGTCTCCAGCTTTTCCCGCAGGGCCTCCAGCCGGGCGGTCTCTGTCTGCTCCATCCGCTCCCCGGCCCCCCGGAGCCACCGCAGCAGCTCCACCTGGTCCGGCACGGCGATCTCCGCCGCGTTTGAGGGGGTGCTGGCCCGGGCGTCGGCCACGAAGTCGGAGATGGTCACGTCCGGCTCATGGCCCACGGCGGAGATGACCGGGGTCTCGCAGTTGTAAATGGCCCGGGCCACCCGCTCGTCGTTGAAGGCCCACAGGTCCTCCATGGAGCCGCCGCCCCGGCCGGTGATGATGACATCGCCGATCTTCCACTTGTCGGCATACCGGATGGCCCCGGCGATCTCCGGCGGGGCCTCCGCGCCCTGCACCCGGACGGGCAGCAGGATCACCTTGGCGATGGGATACCGGCGGCGGAGAATGCGGATCATGTCGTGGACCGCCGCCCCCGCAGAGGAGGTGACAATGGCGATCTTCTCCGGGTAGGCCGGCAGGGGCTTCTTGTGGGCGGGGTCGAACAGGCCCTCATCGTACAGCTTGGCCTTCAATTGCTCGAAGGCCACCGCCAGGTCGCCCACACCCTCCGGGGTCATGGTATTGCAGTAGAGCTGGTAGGCGCCGTCCCGGGGAAAGACCGTGACCCGGCCCGTCACCAGCACTTTCATGCCGTTCTCCGGCCGGAACCGGAGTTTTGCGGCGCTGCTCTTGAACATGACGCAGCGGATGGCGCCCTCCGGGTCCTTCAGTGAGAAGTAATGATGCCCGGAGGGATACATCTTATAATTGGACAGCTCGCCCCGGACGCAGATGTTCTGGAGCATGGGCTCGTTGTCCAGCAGCAGCTTGACCAGATTGTTCACTTCGGTGACGCCGAAGATGTGGTTTTCCATAAAGGCCTCCTTTGAGGGTTGTCCCCCTCCCGGGGGACGGGGGATGTGCCGCTCCGCGGCACGGGGGGATGCACCCCCCACTTGTCGTCAAAAGAAACTGCGCTATACTCGCCCCTCCCTGACGGACAGGGCTCGTCCCGCTCCGTTCCTTTTTCCTCTCCCCACGAAAACCGCTTCGCTGGGTTTTCGCGGGGACCCCATCAGTCTTGTCAAAGAAAACGGGCCGTGCACGGTCCAAAAGAAAAACGCTTTTCAGCGCAAAGACGGCGCCAAGGGTGCCTTTTTGCTTCAATGCAAGAGTAGTTGCAAACGGTACGGCGATATTTTGAAGGCTTGTGCCGGGTGCGCTTTGGTCCCGGGGAACAGAGAGCTGCTTCCCCGCATTTGGTGGCGTAGGTGCGGCTTTCGGGGTGGATATCGTATGGTCTCGGCATCTCTTTCCGCTGCCGCTGGCCTTGCACTTTCAGAAAGCGCAAGATAAAACAGGAGCTTGTCCATTCGTCGACCGCCCCGAAAGCAAGTCGAAACCCTCCGCTTGCGGCGGTGGGCCATCTCTGTTCCGCCCATGTTGGACGCACCCGGTACAAGCTTCCACATTCACACCGCACCGGCCACGGCTATTTTCGCATTTGCGGTCAACTTGACACCTTTGTGTCAAGTTGAGCCGCCCCAGCGCCTTTCTTTTCCACCGCTGCGGCGGCGACTTTTCTTTCGGCAAGACGAAAGAAAAGTGGGGGCCGCATCCCCACCCATACCTGTCAGGTATGGAAAAACGGGACAGAGTCCCCCCTGCCCCGCTCTGCCGTTTTTCTTATTCGCCGATCTCCTGGCGCACAAAGCTGCCCAGGATGCCGTTGATGAACTTCACCGTCTCCGGCGTCTCGTACTTCTTGGCGATCTCCACCGCCTCGTTGATGGCGGCGCCGTTGGGGATATCCGGCATGTACAGCATCTCATACATCGCCACCCGCATGATGGCGGAGGCCACCAGGGGGATACGGGCAAAGCTCCAGCCCTTGGCGTACTTGGCGATATAGCCGTCCAGCTCGGCGGCGTGCTCGTCGACGCCCTTCACCAGACGGCGGATATAGTCCGCCTGCTTGGCGTTGGGCGCTTCCGTATAGATGGGGTCCTCCTCCGCCAGGGTGGCGAAGGTGTCCGCCGTCAGACGTTCGTCCAGCAGCGTGTCGATGGGCTTATCCGTAAAGCTCAGCTCATAGGAAAGATGGATGGCGATCTCCCGCGCGGTGTTCCGTACCATAAAGCAACTCGTCCTTTTCTCTCTCTTTTACGCCAGGGTCACGCCGCCCACATGGATGTTGACGGCCTCCACGGGGCAGCCGGTCATGGCCTCCACCGCGGAGGACACGGCCTTCTGGGCATTCTCCGCCACCTCGGGGATGGGCTGGCCGTACTGCACGGTCAGGTACAGGTCCAGCACCAGCGCGGCGCCGGTCATGTCGATCTTCACGCCCTTGGCGCCCTTCTGGGCGTTCTTCTTGTTGGTCACCAGGTCGGTGACGCTGCCGCCCAGGTTGGTCATCATGCCGGAAACGCCCTCCACCTCGCGGACAGCGCCCACAGCGATGGCGGCGATGACCTCCTCAGAGATGTTGATGCTGCCGTTTTCCTCGGGCATGGTCATGTATTCCTTGCTCTCAGCCATTTAGATTCTCCTTATTCGTTGTATAAACGATACTGGTCCACATATCTGGTTAGATATTGTACCATGAAGCCGGAGAAAATACAACAGCTAAATCGAATTTGTGCGGTCAATCCGCCGCCATGATCTTGATGCCCCCGGCGTCCAGTCCCGTCTCGGCCATGGCGATATCCGTGATCTTGGCCACGTCCTCCGCCGTCAGCTCTCCGGTGCCGGTGGACACCACCACGCTGATGCTCTCATCCCCCATAAAGGCCACGCAGTCCTTGTAGCCCTTGGCGGTCACCAGATTCTCGATCTGGGCCTCCTTCAACGTGTAGGCCGCCAGGGCCTGGATGCTCTCACTGGCCTCGTTGGCGGTGGCCGTGTCGGCGCCCTCCTGCTCCGCCGCGTCCTGCAGCAGGGAGATGGCGTTGTCCCGGGCCTGCTGGCGGGTGAGCCGGGCGGAGGCGAAGTAATCCGAGCCGGTGTAGACCGCCTCTTCATCTGCTGTCCCTTCGGCATCCCCCTCCTGGCCGGAGACCAGGGTGGCCTCCCCCAGCAGCTTGCCCCCCGCCTCCTGGGCGTCCTTCACCGCGTCCTCCCCGGAGTATTTCCAGTTCAGCGCCACCGCCGCGCACACCAGGATTGCCATGGTGGCCACGACCACATTCCGTTTCCATCTTGCACGCATCTCGTTCTTCCTCCTCCAAATGATCACTGCCATTTTGCCACGGTGACGCGGTCTGCGGACAGGCCGGTCAGTGCCGCCACCGCCTCCGTCACCGCCAGCTTCACCTCCGGCCGGTCGCCCCCCTGGCACACCACCAGGGCTCCCCGGTAGGTGGGATACACCGTCCGGACCACCACGGTCCCGTCCCCCTCCGCACTGTCCACCAGCACGGTCTCGGAACGTCTGGAGTAATCCTCCGGCGCCGCCGTGGAGCCGCTGTACGCCAGTTCCGTGTTCTGGGCCAGCTGCCGCTCCCCGTCGGAATCCACCGTCAGCAGCACCTTCACCTGTCCCACGCCGCTGATGGTGCCCAGGATCTCCTCCATGTCCGCCTGCAGGTCCTGCTCCGCCGCGGCCGGCGCGGCGGCTGTGGGACTGCTGCCGCTCGTACCGGTCGTTTTCTTCCCACTCGGCCATAGCAGCAGCCCGACGCCGATCAGCACTGTCAAACCCACGAACTTGTATTTGTCCCATAGCTTTCGCACTCCTTCAGTTTTCCCCTTCATGCCATACCTGCCTCTCCCCCGGGATACCCAGTTCTTCCTCCATGTAAGCGGCCAGCGCCGGGGACATGAGTCCCCACAGCTCCGCCGACCAGGGCACCGGGACACCGTCGGCGCCGGGCTCCGTCCGGACCCGTACCTTCACCGCCAGCCCCAGCGTGTCTGCTTTGTCCGATATATATGCGGCGGTCCGTTCTTCTATGATTCCCGCCAGTTCCGCTTCTCCGGCGGCTCCCAGCTCCTCCTGCCGTTCCTCGATGGCCCGCTCATAGTCCTCCAGATGCAGGTCCAGGCGGCTAAGGTCCGCCCCCAGAAGGGGCCGCAGCAGCACCACCAGCAGGATCAGGCCCCCGGTAAAGGAAGTGATTTTCCGGATGCTCCCCTCCGGGACCAGGGTTTGTGCCACAGACAGCAGCATGCTCACTGCCACCAGGGAGGTGAGCCACTCCCGCAGCGCCCCCATCACGGCACCACCGCCGCCACGGAGGACAGCACAGACACCAGTAACAGCAATGCGCAGGCGCCGGTCATGCCCAGCACCAGTCCAAAGGCGCCTCCCAGCCCGTCGATGAGCTTGCAGAGGCCCGGCGCGCCGATGGCCGCCGCCAGAAAGGCCGTCAGCTTATAGAGAAGATACTGGACCCCCAGCTGCAAAAAGGGATAGGCGCAGGCCGCCAGGATGGCCAGCATCCCCATAAGGCCGACGGTGTTTTTCAGCATTCCGGCCCCTACCAGCACCGTCTCCGAGGCCTCGGCGATGATGCCGCCCACCACCGGCACCACCCCGGAGATGGCCGCCTTGGTGACCCGCACCGCCGCGCCGTCCGCCGCGCCGGAGATGACCCTGGCCACGGAGAGATAGACGGTGAACACCAGCAGCGCGGTGGTCAGGATCCAGGTGAGGATTTTTTTCAGGCCCTCCGCGATGGCTCCCAGCCGGCTCTCCGGCAGGCAGGCGGCCGCCGCCAGGGCGCCGGTGTAGAGATACACCATGGGCAGCAGCAGCCCGTCCACCAGATTCAGCAGCAGGTCAACAAAAAAAACGGTGGTCACCTGCTGCACGGTGGCGGTGGTCACCGCCCCGGAGGCCGCCGTGGCCGCCGCCAGGGTGGGCAGCAGGGCCTTGGAAAAGCGGTTCAGCTCCCCGATGGTCTCCGCCCCCAGGCCCATGAGGGAATCCAGGCTCCCCGCCGTCAGCACCGTAACGGACAGGGCCCCTGCCATGGGCAGGAACAGGGCCGTTTTCCCTCCGGTCCCCTGGGAGAAGCCCTCCACGGCGGCGCAGAGGACCACCACCAGCAGCACCGACGCGGCCCCCCGGGTCCGCTGCCGCAGGACCTCTCCCACCCTGCCCTTCATGTCCTCCAGAATGCGGCCCACGCCACGGGCCAGGCCGCCCGCATCCGCCGGGTCCGCAAACTCGATCAGGTCCTCCGTTCCCTCCGGCAGGGCCTTCATCAGGTCCCGGGGCACCTCCGCCGCGCCGGCTTTTCCCATCAGGAGAAAGACGGCCAACAACAAAAAGACCCATCGTTTCATTCCATCAGCTCCAGCAGCAATGTCAATACCGCCCGCAGCAGGGGCAGGGCCACCAGCAGGGCGCATACCGCCCCCGCCGTCTCCACCACGGCCCCCAGGGCGGATTCCCCTGCGTCCCGGCAGAGGGTGCTACCCACCTTCACCACCAGGGCGATACCCACGGTCTTGTAGAGGGGGACGAACAGATCCTGAGAGACGCCGCTGCGCTCCCCCAGCTCCGTCAGGAAGGTCAGTAGCTCCTCCAGGGCCCCCGCCAGATACAGCAGCACGGCAGCCACGGCGGCCAAGGTCAGCAGCAGGGCCAGCTCAGGGCTGCCCCGCCGCACCACCACTGCCAGCAGCGCCCCCACCACGCAGAGGGCCGTGATCTGGAACACCTGCTCCATGGCTAAAACCGGAACAGGGCCTTGATAAGGTCGAACAGGTCGCTGATCTCCTGCACCAGGATCATCAGCACCACCACCAGGCCCGCCAGGGTGGTCATCATGGCCTGCTCCTCCCGCCCGGAGCGCACCAGAAGCTGGTTCAGCACCGCCACCAGAATGCCGATGGCGGCGATCTTGAAAATCAGATCCACATCCATACTTGTCCCTCAAATCAGTAAGATCACCAGCAGCGCCGCCCCGGAAAAGCACAGGGCCGCCGTCCGCCGGTCGCGTTCCGGGCGCTGCCGCTCCAGCTCCTCGACGCCTCTTGCCAGCGCAGTGATGACAAGGGATATTCCCTTACACACACTCTCCTCGTCACCCCGGAGCGTCAGACCTTCTAAAATCTCTCGTTCTCTGGGAGCCAGAGGCAGCAGCCGGACGCCATCCCGCCAGGCCGCCTCCAGTCCCTCTCCCTGCCGGGCCGCCTCGGCGGACCGACGAAACAGGGCGGCGGTCTCCGGCTCCCGGCAGTCCGCCCCCAGGGCCTCCAGCAGCAGGGGCAGCGGGGTCCGGGCCATGCGGATCTCCTCCCGCATCCGCCGCAGGGCAGTCAGTAGGTCCCCCAGAACCATCCTGGTCCGCCGCTGTTCCGCCAGGGCCATGAACCAGCACAGCAGTCCGCCGCCCAATATACACATGCTTCCCAGCAGCTTCAGCATGGCAGCTCCTCCACTTCATAGGCCCGTCCCCCGTCTGTCCGGACGATGCGGACCGCCATGCGGAACACCCGGTCCTCCAGCAGTCGGCGGTACAGGGGCTTTTCCAGCAGCTCCGCCACATCCGCCGCGTGGATGGTGGCCAGCAGCTGAACACCGCACCCGGCCGCCAGGGACATGGCCCGCACGTCCTCCGGCACCGTGATCTCGTCCACGGCGATGACCTGGGGATTCATGGCCCGCAGCACCAGAGGAATACCCAGGGCCTTGGGGCAGGCGTCCAGCACGTCGGTGCGGGGCCCCACGTCCATCTGCGGCTTGCCACGGTACATGACGGCCACTTCCCCCCGCTCGTCGATAAGGGACACCCGCCGGGCCCCCCAGGACTCCACACCCTCTGACAGCCGCCGCACCAGGTCCCGCAGCAGAGTGGTCTTGCCGCCGCCGGGGGGAGACAGGATCAGGGTGCTGCAAAGCTCCCCGTCCCGGAACAGCTCCGGGGCCAGGCCGTCGGCGATCCCCGGCTGCTGCCGGGCAATGCGCACCGCCGCAGCGGAAAAGTCCTTCAGCGTGGTGTTGACGCCGTTTTTCATCACCGCCGTGCCGCACAGCCCCACCCGGAAGCCCCCCCGCACGGAAAGATACCCCTCCCGCAATGTCTCCGCCGCCGCGTAACGGGAGAACTCCGTGGCAATGTCGCAGAGGGTGTCCAGCTCCTCCGGCTCCACCACCGCGTCAAACGACACCTCCCCCGACGGCAGCAGCACCGCCATGGGCTGTCCGGCCCGCAGGCGGAATTCCTCCGCCGTTCCCTTCTGGTCCTCTGGCAGCGCCATGGCCAGCTTCCGCAGCCGTACCGGCAGCACCGATGCCGCCTCCTCATACCGCAAGACCTTCTGATCCTTTTTCAAGGGCGTTCCCTCCCTGTTTGTTCGTTGCTCCATCCTATGAGGGCTCGTCCCGCTGTATGCCATAGATTTTTCCACGAAAAAAGCGGCTGCCCGAATGGACAGCCGCCGTTTCCCGGTTCATTTGTTCAATTCCGTCTCGCAGCGCTCCCCCTGGGCCATCTCCCAGATGCCCCGGATGCCGCAGCGCACCATGCTGGTGACGGCGGCATCGGTGTAGAAGGCCATGTGCTGGGTCATGATGACATTTCGGAACTGGTGGAGGTAGAACCAGTTCCGGTTGGGGAGGATGTCAGTGCGGTGGTCCTCATGGATGATACCCTCGTCTCCCTCGCAGGTGTCCATGCCCAGGGCGCCGATCTTCTCGCTCTCGATGCCCTCCACCAGGGCCTCGATATCCGCCAGCTCCCCCCGGGAGCAGTTCAGGATCACCACGCCGTCCTTCATCCTGGCGATGGCCTCCCGGTCGATGATATGGCGGTTGGAGTCCAGCAGGGGCATGTGGAGGGAGATCACATCCGCCTGGGCCAGCAGGGTCTCGAAGTCCACGTAGGTCACCAACTGCTTCACCGCCGGGTTTTCATACTTGTCAAAGGCCACAATATGGCACCCAAAGCCGGAGAGGTTCCGAACCACCTGGGCGCCGATCTTCCCGGTGCCGATGATGCCCACGGTCAGGTCCTTCAGCTCCCGGCCCTGGAGGCCCTGCAGGGAGAAGTCGTTGACCTGCCCCCGCCACATGGCCTGCTTGTAGTGCCGCAGGCACATAAGCAGCAGCATCACCGTGAAATCCGCCACGCCGTTGGGGGCGTAGCTGGCGTTGCAGACCCGGATGCCCACCGCTTTGGCGTGGGCCAGGTCGATGTGGTCATAGCCCACGGTGCGGGTGGAGAGATATGCCACACCCATGGCCCTCCAGGCGTCCAGCAGCGCCCCGTCGATGCGCCCCTGTCCCAGAATGGAGACCCCCAGGCATCCCTCCGCCAGCCCGGCGTTTTCCGGGGTGGGGACCTCCGCCGTCACCGCCAGCTCCACGCCCAGCTCCCGGCTCTGGCGGTCCAGCTCCGCCTGCTCGTCCTGCCGCGCCTCGTATACCATGATCTTCATTGCCAGCCATCTCCTTATGCAAATCATTATTCGTGATTGTAATACAGGAAAGATGGCCTTGCAACCGCCGGTTTTCGATGCTATCATAAGAAAAAATGATACTTTAGGAGGGGTACCCATGAACATCAACCAGCTGCGGTACTTCGTGGCGGTGGCGGAGCAGCGCAGCTTCACCAAGGCCGCCAACCAATACTACCTGTCCCAGACCGCCGTCACCCAGCAGGTCCGGGCTCTGGAGGAGACCCTGGGGGTCCAGCTGCTGGACCGCAACAGCCGTCCTGTGTCCCTGACTCCCGCAGGGGCGGTGTTCCTGACGGAGGCCAAGGCCATCCTGGAGCGGATGAACACCGCCGTCAGCCGTACACGGGACGCCTCCACCGGGCTGGTGGGCTCCGTCCGCATCGGCTACACCAAGGGCTACGAACGCAGCGACCTGTCCAACAAGCTGCGGGCCTTCCACAGGGACTATCCCAACATCCTGCTAACCTGCTTCCGCTGCGACACCGACATGCTGGCGGCGGGCCTTCTGAACGGCGAATACGACATCATCTTCACCTGGGACAGCACCAACATCCGCCAGGACAGCCAGGTGGAGTTCCGACTGGTAGAGCGGGCCCGGCTGGTGGTGGCCCTGTACGGCAGCCATCCTTTCGCCCGCCGCACCGCCCTGCGCCGCTCGGAGCTAAAAAATGAGACCATTCTCTTTATGACCCCCTCCAGCACCGGCTCCTCTTTCGGCGACGACCACTTCATGCAGCTCTACCAACAGGCAGGCTATCTCCCCAATATCCTGCTGCGCTCCAACGACGTGGAGAGCATCCTGATGATGGTAGCGGCGGAGGAGGGCATCTCCATCCTCCCCGCCTACTGCACCGACAAGCTGACCAATGCCGACAACCTGATCTTCGTCCCCCTGCTGGGCGAGGAGGAGACAGAGGACATTCTGGCCGTCTGGCGGAAGGACGACCCCAGTCAGGCCCTCCGGCATTTCCTGGAGCGGGTGCTGTAACGTTCCGCACCCTTTTCGGACCATTGCATACACTGGATTGAAAGAAGCCTTTTCTTTCATCAGCTACTTATTAGGAGGTATTGCAATGCCCGAGAAAGTTATGCCCGGTCCCGTGGAGGACGCCAGCGGCATCCGTGAGGCGGTTTGCATCCATACCCGAAAGATCTATGATTCCTGCCGGGACAAAGATTGTATTGAGGACCTGCGGTTCTATCCCAAGCTGCAGTATGTGGATGTCATCAACCGTGCACTGTCCGTAAAGGGCGGCTGCGCCCATCTGCTGTACGTATATGTGGACGTGGAGCCCGTCAGCTTCAACCGGGGCTTCTACACCGTGGATATGCGGTTCTTCTACTCCGTGACCCTCCAGGCCTATCTCAGCAGCCCGGTGCCGGTGACGGTGGAGGGCCTGTGCGTCTTTGACAAGCGGGTGCTCCTCTTCGGCAGCGAGGGGAACGCCAAAATTTTCTCCTCCGAGCTGCGCACCGGCGAGCCCGATCTGCAGATGATGCGCCGGGCCAACGCCCCCGTGGCCGTGGTGGAGGCCGTGGACCCCATCGTGCTGGACGCCCGCCTGATGGAAGGCTGCGGCCGCCGGGACTGCGACTGCGACCTGTGCGAGGTGCCCGCCTTCGTCAACAGTTGCTTCGACGGGGAGCTGTCCAGCGGCGATGATGCCCGCCGCATCTACGTGACCCTGGGCCAGTTCTCCATCGTCCGCCTGGAGCGGGACTCCCAGCTGCTGATTCCGGTCTACGACTACTGCATGCCCGAAAAGGACTGCACCTGCGGCACCGGCGGCAGCTGCAACGAGGACCCCTGCAGCATTTTCCGCAACATTTCCTTCCCGGTGGGCGAGTTCTTCCCCCCCAACACCATCCGCAAAAACGACGATTACGAGGGTGCCAGATTCTGCGGTGCCTGCGGTCAATAAGCAGAAAAAACAGCCGCCCGAAACGGGCGGCTGTTTTTCTCTCAGGAAACTGTGAAGCTGCTGGTGTCGGGGTCCATGACGCACACATAGCTGGTGCCCTGGCCCAGGGTCAGGGGGGTGCCGTCCGCCAGGGTGTAGACCAGCTGGCTGTTGCGGTCGGCCTTGCTCCACCGGATGGGCACGCTCCTGCCGCCGCAGAAGAAGGTCCCCTCTCCGCTGCCGGAGGTCCGTACCTTCAATCGGCCGTAGGTGTCCCCGGAGATGACGGAGATATCCGTCTCCAGGAACAGCACATTGACGGCGGACACCTGCTCACGGGTGGCGCCGTCGGTGTGGGCCTTGCCATACTGGCTCACCAGGTACTTGCCGCTGGCCTCGTCATAGTCAAAGAGGCCGGTCTTGTAAGAGGTGTACTTCAGGGTCACATGCCGGGCATCCGTGCCGTTCGCAGGCGTGCCGTCCTCCGCGAAAGCCTGGGTGTAGGCATAGCCCTCCGGATGCTCCGTGCGGAAGTGGTCAGCGTCCAGGTACTCCTGCACCTTCTCCCCGGAGGTCACCAGGGTGTGCTCGTAGTCCATGGTCTTGCGGCGCTCCGCGTCCCGCCAGAAGATCCTGGCGTCGGAGCCGCCGTTGACGCCGTCCATGTTGTCCACCTTCCAGCTCTTCAGGTCCTGGTATGCCTCCGGGCTGCCGCCGGCGTGGACGTACAAGGCGTCGTGGCCCAGGGTCAGCTCGATATAATAGGGCCGGGCGGAGCGGATACTGCCCAGGGTCCCCACACCCTCCAGGCTTTGGAACACGCCCAGCATCCGGGTGATGCCGCCCTCGGCGGGGACCTCGTAGATGATATCCGCCTGTGAGATGCCCAGCTGTGGCTGGGCCGCCTTCAGGTTGTTGAACATGACGGCCACCGGGCGGTTTTTCTCATATTCCGGCTCCATGGGCTCTCCCGTCAGCGGATTGGTGCCGGCGGGACCGGCAGGCTCCGGTTCCGGCTCGGGTTGGGGTCCCGGTTCGGGCTCCGGTTCCTCCATGGGGGGCGGTTCCACCGCCGGTTCCGCGGGCTCCTCCTCTTTTCCGCCGCACCCTACCAGTGCCAGCACCATCCAGACCGCCAGGAACATCGCTGCCGCTCGCTTCTTCATGTGGCCGCCGCCTTTCTTTGTCATGGTAACCTTAATCATACCAGTCTCTGCCAGAAGCGTCAAGGCAAATTCCGCTCTTTTTCGATTTCGCTCTGTACAAACCGCCACCAGATGCGGTATACTATTATTAAATATCAAACAACATCTGGAGGTGCTGCTTATGGCCGGTCAGGGATTCATCCATGACAAGCTGGAACTGAAATTCCTCATTCTCTATATCGCCGCCCGGGTCATCGAGCCCATCCCCTTCGACACCATGCTGGACCTGACCATGTGCGACGACGCCGTGGACTATTTCGATTTCACCGAGTGCCTACGGGATCTGGTGGATACAGAGCATCTGACCCTCTCTCAGGACGGGCTCTACGCCATCACGGAAAAAGGGCTACGGAACAGCAAGATCTGTGAGAGCAGCCTGGCCTACTCCGTGCGGCTGCGGTGCGACAAGAATCTGGAGGTCTGGAACCGGAAGCTCCGCCGCAAGAGCCAGGTGAAGGCCTCCTGGGAGCCCCGGCCCAACGGCACCTACACCGTGCGGCTGTCCCTGGACGACGACGCGGGCAGCCTCATGGACCTGAAACTCATGGCCGTCCGGGAGGACATGGCAAAGCTGCTGGCAAACCGCTTCCGCCAGTCCCCGGAGAAGCTCTACGGCCAGATCATGAACCTGCTGCTGGAGGACGGCGAGCGGGGAAAGAGCAAAAGCTGAATAGCAAAACACCCTGTATTCGAAAGGTTCGAATACAGGGTGTTCTGTTTGTCAAATCAAATTTTGAAGACAAGTTCCCCGCAGCCAAAGATAACGGAGTTCCTCTTGGTCATTTTGAACGCCCGCACCCATGAACAGTCCATTTCCGATGCATATGTTCTCCTCCAGAACTGTCATGCCCGAAGTGTCATTGCCCAGGACTCTGGCCTGATGACGGCGGTAGACCGGCATCGTCCCATCCCCTGTTACCACATCAATAGCCCTGGCTTGCCGAAAATCCTTCATGGTCGGCATCTCTGGTCCACAGAAATCAAAAACCTCGAAATTCGGCCAGATATCCCGGACTTCCGGCACAACTGCGGAACGCCAAGAGACCTGGTCCCTGACCTTTCGAAGCAGCATCCAGTGTCCGTCCGCTGTCCGAAATACAGATTCAGGCAATCCATCATATCCTGAATAAAAGGGTTTCCCCTGGGTATGCAGCTGCAAGGCCACCACATCCCCCACCTGGAAAACCGGCTTTTGGGACAGCTTCAGCCGGATAGGTCTGGCCTTCGGCTGGGGAGCGTCCAGCATACCGCGGAACTTCCCCAAGACCTTCTCCCGCTGCCGCCTGACTCCGGCCTCTTCATACAGTTCCAAGCCAGCACCGCTGTCCAACAGCGCATACGCCCGCTGCCGGACGTTCTCTGTCAGCCGTCCGTGCTTCCACATGTACCATGCCATAGAATACACGTAATCGACCAGATCGTCTTCCGTATAACCCTCTTCTTGGACATATTTATCAAGCCGGGTCACGGCTTCCTCCGGTGAAAAGCAGGAAAACGCAGCTTGGTATTCCGGTCTCAAATCCTCCGCTGTGTCATTTCCGTTGATACTGACGCTCCAGGCTCCCACCGGGGACTACCTCCTATTTGACCACCACGTTGGCCTCTCCCAGGGTCTCTTTGGCCTCCTCCACCAGCGCCCTGTGGAGCAGCACCTGGGTGGCGTAGACCTTGCGGGTGTCCGCCATGACCATTTTCACCTGGGTGGTGCCTGGGAACATATTGAATACCAGCTTCATGTGCCGCACCGAGGGGTCCTGGATGCTGGGGAATTTCAGGAACAGGGTATTTCCCTCCATGATCTTCTCCCCTTTAGGCTTCTCCGCCGCCTGGGGCGGCAGGCCGCCCTCCGCCGTGGACAGCGGGTAGGCGGAGTCGCACATGATCTGGGGCGCCTTTTCGTCCCGCACAGACAGGCGGCCCTTGATGACCACCGCCTGGTTCTCCCGCAGGTAGGCCCCGCAGGTATCCAGCACCCGGGAGAAGCACAGCAGCTCCATGGAGGCCGTGTCGTCCTCCACCGTCACATAGGCCATCAGGCTGTTGTTTTTGGTAGTTTTGGTCTTGCTGGAGGTCACCACCCCGGCGATGGTGATGCGCTGGTCATCCGCAAACCGGGTTGGGCCGCCCTCCTGAGCAAAGTCCTCCAGAATGGAGGCAATGGAAGGGGCGTTCAGCCTGCGGACCGTATCCCGGTAGGCATCCATGGGGTGTCCGGAGAGGTACAGGCCCGTGGTCTCCTTCTCCATGGTCATCAGTTCCTGGGCGGTATACTCTGGGATGTCCGGCAAGGGAGTTTCCTTCACAGATGCTGTATGGGAAGCATTTCCGTCTCCCATGGAGAAGAAATCCAGCTGTCCCTCCAGATTCTGCCGCTGTTGGTCGGCAACAGAGTTCATGACGGTCTCGTAGACCTTGATCAGCTGGGAGCGGCGGGCGCCGGTGGAGTCAAAGGCCCCGGCCCGGATCAGATTTTCCACCGCCCGCTTGTTCATGTCGCTGCCCACCATGCGGCTGCAGAAGTCGTGGAGAGAGGTAAAAGGCCCGCTCTCCCGCTCCCGCATCACCGCCTGGATGAAGCCACGGCCGATGTTCTTGATGGCCACCAGTCCGAAGCGGATGCCGCCCTCCTCCACTGTAAAGCGGTCCTCAGAGCGGTTGATGTCCGGCGGCAGCAGAGCGATACCGCAGTCCTTGCACTCGCTGATATAGCCCGCCACCTTGTCGGAGTTGTCCAGCACAGAGGTCAACAGCGCCGCCATGTACTCCCGGGGGAAATGGCACTTGAAGTAGGCCGTCTGGTAGGCCACCACCGCGTAGGAAACGGCGTGTGCCTTATTGAAGGCGTAGTTGGCAAAATCGTAAATTTCCTGGTAAATGGCCTCCGCGGTGGCCTCCGGAATCCCATTGGCCACGCAGCCTGTAATGCCCCGTTCCTTGTCACCGTGGATAAAGGCGTCCTTCTCTTTTTGGATCTGTGCGGCCTTCTTTTTGGAGATGGCCCGGCGCACCATGTCCGCCTGGCCCAGGGAATAGCCGCCCAGCTGCTGGAAAATCTGGATCACCTGCTCCTGGTAGACGATACAGCCGTAGGTGATGGACAGGATGGGCTCCAGGGACGGATGCTTGTACTTGATGAGCCTGGGATCCTGCTTGCAGGCGATGAACCGGGGAATAGAATCCATGGGACCGGGGCGGTACAGGGCGATGATGGCGGTGATGTCCTCAATGTTCTGGGGCTTCAGGCCCACGCACACACCGGTCATGCCGGAGGACTCCATCTGGAACACGCCGCTGGTCTGGCCCCGGGAGATCATCTCGAAGGTCTCCTTGTCGTCCTCGGGAATATCCTCCAGACGGAAATCCGGCTGATGCTCCTGGACCATCTTCACCGCGTCATCCAGCACTGTCAGGTTCCGCAGGCCCAGGAAGTCCATTTTTAAAAGGCCCAGCTCTTCCAGGGTGGTCATGACGTACTGGCAGACCACCGCCTCGTCGTTGCGGGCCAGGGGCACGTACTCGTATACCGGCTTCTTAGTGATGACCACGCCGGCGGCGTGGGTGGAGGCATGGCGGGGCATGCCCTCCAGAGCCTTGGCGGTGTCGATGAGCTTTTTCACCTGCGGGTCGGTGTCGTACAGGTCGGACAGGGGCTTGCTGAGCCGCAAGGCATCCTCCAAGGTGATGTGGAGGGTGTTGGGCACCTGCTTGGCGATCTGGTCCACCTCGGCGTAGGGGATGTTCATGACCCGGCCCACGTCCCGGATGACACCCCGGGCCGCCATGGTGCCGAAGGTCACGATCTGGGCCACGTGGTCGTCGCCGTACTTACGGCGGACGTAGTCCACCACCTCACCCCGGCGGGTGTCGCCGAAGTCCATGTCGATATCGGGCATGCTGACCCGCTCCGGGTTCAAAAACCGCTCGAAGTACAAGCTGTACTGCATGGGGTCGATGTCCGTGATATGGAGACAGTAGGAGACCATGGACCCGGCGGCAGAGCCGCGGCCGGGGCCCACGGGGATGCCCACGCTCTTGGCGTAGCGCACGAAGTCGGAGACGATCAGGAAGTAGTCCGTGAAGCCCATCTTCTCGATCATGTCCTGCTCGTATTTCAGTTGGCCCCGGTACTGGTCGTCCTCCCCGTAGCGCTCTTTGTATCCCTCGTCGCACAGCTTTTTCAGATAGGAAAAGCTGTTATAGCCCGGAGGAAGCTGGAATTCCGGCAGGTGATACTTGCCGAAGGTGAATTCCAGATCGCACATCTCCGCGATCTTTTCCGTGTTTTCCAGGGCGCCCTCGTAATCCCCGAACAGGTCCGCCATCTCCGCCTCGCTGCGGAGATAGAAGTTCCGGGGCTCGTAGCGCATCCGGTTCTCGTCGTCGATGGTCTTGCCGGTCTGGATGCACAGCAGCACGTCGTGGGCCTCGGCGTCCTCCTTGCGGAGGTAGTGTGCGTCATTGGTGCACACCATGGGGATGCCGGTCTCCTGGTGGATGCGCAGCAGATGCCGGTTCACGATGGCCTGGTCCCGGATGCCGTGGTCCTGGAGCTCCAGGTAGAAATGGTCCGGGCCGAAGATGTCCTGCATTTGCAGGGCGTAGCTTTTGGCGTTCTCATACTCCCCGTTTCGCAGCATCCGGGGAATTTCTCCGGCAAGACAGGCGGACAGGGCGATGAGGCCGCGGCTGTGTTCCTTCAGCAGGGCCAGATCAATGCGGGGCTTGATGTAAAAGCCCTCGGTCCAGGCCATGGAGACCATATAGGAGAGGTTCCGGTAGCCCTCCTCGTTCTCGCACAGCAGCACCAGATGGCGGCTCTCGGCGTCGAATTCATGGACCTTCTCGAACCGGGAGCGGCCCTTGGGTGTCACGTAGACCTCGCAGCCGATGATGGGCTTGACCCCCTCCGCCTTGCAGGCCCGGTAAAAGTCGATGACGCCGTACATGACGCCGTGGTCCGTGATGGC
>CAYWYW010000018.1:0-26171 GCA_964462715.1 uncultured Oscillibacter sp. | reverse complement strand
GCAGATGAAGGTAGCCAACCACCGCATCCAGGACCTGGAGGACGCGCGGAAATGAGCGGCAAGCGGCTGGACAAGCCCACGCGGAAGCGGTGGACCACCAGCAAGGTGATTGCCCTGGGCGTGCTGGTGATGGATGCCGTGGCCACGCTGGCCGTGCTGGCCCTCTGCGGCCTCGCTATCATTCGCCGGTTTGAGGGAGCCCTTCCCTACCTGACCACCCTCATCGGCGCCTTACAGGCCGTCACAGGCGTGGTACTGGGGGCCTATTTCAACAAGAGCAAGGCGGAAAACACCAAAGGCGGCATCGTCTACGACGCCGCCATGAGCGTGCCCTATTCGGACACGGATTTATGATGGAGGTACTTATGGAATTGATCAAAAAGAGATGCGCAAACCTGTTGTCTGTCAAGAGCCTGGTGACGCTGACTCTGACGCTGGTGTTCGCCTACATGGCGGTGGCCGGGCGGATCAGCCAGGACTTCATGACCATCTACGCCGTCATCATCGCGTTCTACTTCGGCACCCAGAGCCAGAAGGTGCAGGACGTCGTGGACACCCGGGAGGACAGCGCGGAATGAACGGAGCAGCGGTCAAGGTTTATTCCAGGGCCAAGGACGGCCTGACGCCCCTTTCGCCCCACTTCAAGGTGCGGGAGTTCGCCTGCTCCGACGGGACGGACACCGTCTTTGTCTCTCCGGCGCTGGTGGAGGTGCTGGAGAAGGTGCGGGCACATTTCGGCAAGCCGGTGACGATCAACAGCGGTTACCGCACGGAGGCGAAGAACAAGGCCGTGGGCGGCGCCGCGTACAGCCAGCACAAATATGGTTTGGCGGCTGATATCACCATCAGCGGCGTACCCCCCGCCAGGGTGGCGGCCTACGCCGAGACGCTGCTGCCCAATACCGGCGGCATCGGTATCTACAAGACCTTCACCCATATCGATGTGCGGAAGAGCAAGAGCCGCTGGAACGGGTAAGGAAAAGCGGGGCGATGTCATCAGCCTGACCCATGAGCGGGTGCGGACGCTGGTGTTCGTCTACCGCGGCGGCGGCTTTGACGCCAGGCTTCGGGCGGCTGGGCCGCGTCCGTCCGTGGGCTGATACCCTCATCCATACGAATCCAGCAGGCCCCACGGGAGGATACCCGTGGGGCCTTACGGTTTTCCTGGGAGAGAGCGGCCGGAAGCTCCGGGACCGCGCAATCGCCCGCTTGATTTTCCAGAGCCGGGCAGGTATGATAAATTTAGAATTTCCCACCAAAGGAGGGACCGCTGTGGCACGCAGAAGAACCCCACGCCGCAGGGCGGCAGAGGCCGAACAGTACCAGCTCTATACGGCGTTTCTGTCCGACCCGGACAACACGAATAAAAAGGCCTTATCCCCAACTTCCATAAACGACTACGCCAAAGCCGTTTCCGCCGGCCGGAAGCTGACAGAGGCCGCCCGGGAGGCCGGATGCCTGCCGGAGGACGTGGACTCCCTGCTGGCCATGACGGACCCGGACCAGGTCCGGGCCGTCAGGGACTGGTGGGAACGGGAGGGCCAGGACAGCCTCGCTGGCTACAAGTCCCACATGAACCGCTGGCTGGCCTTCCGGGGCGTCTCCTCCCTATCTCCCCAGCCGCCGGCGGCAGCGCCAGACCTTCCGCTGCAAAAGCCGCCTCACGGCGTCCGGCTGCGGTTCCTGCTGCGGGCCTTCTTTTCCGAGGCCAGAAGCCTGGAGACCTCAGATACCCTCAAATTGCTCTGCTCCCTCACAGGCTGCCAGTACTCTCTTGAGAGCCTGCGGGAGCACACCGGCGCCTTCCGCCAGCTCCGGCAGGACCTGCTGCATGTGATGGAGAATACCCCCCGGGAGGCAGCGGCGCTGCTGGCGCGGCAGTACGGCGGCAGTCTGCGGTCCGCCTGCCGGAACATCGTGACCCAGGTCCTGCGCCAGCACGGCGAACAGCTGCTGACGGACCTGTCCCAGCGCCGGGTCCCCTATGAGAGCAGCCTGCTGCCGCCCCTGGAGGCCCTGCGGCGCGCCTGCCTGTCCGGCACCTCTCTTGACTGCGCCGGGGCCTTCCTGGAGCTGCTCCAGGCCGTCCTGGAGGACTGCGACCCCGCCCGTCTGACGGGGGACCCTGCCCTGTCCCCCGGCGACGCCCTGCGGGACTCCCGCCTGTGGACCGGCGGCCTGCTCTGGTTCTGGATGGACCAGGGCCCCCTCCCCGCCGGCGCTCTGGAGATTCTGCTGCCGCTGCCCCGGCCGGAAGACCGGGAAAAGCGCTCCCGGCTGGCCACCCTGCTGCTGCACAGCATGCTGGCCCTGGCGGGCAAGCCCAACGGCGATGAGCCTGCCGGCTGGAAAGCGGCGGACCGCTGGATGGAGGAGGCGGTGGTGTTCTGCGGCCAGTTCTGGGGGGACCTGTCCCCCGCCCTGGCCCATCCTCCCGCCGTCTGGTGTGCGGCGGTCCCGGAGCACTGGCTACTGGAGGGGCCCCAAAACGCCCTGTTCCGGGCGGAGCTGCTGCGGCGGCAGGCGGAGCTGCTGCTGCGGATGCCGGTGGAGGACCTGCCCAAGACCCGGCAGACCGTCCACCTGGTCCGGGCCCAGCGGGCCATTGAAGCCGGACTGGCCATCCTGCGGAACCGCATGGAGGACAACGTCTGTGAAGCCCTGGAGCTTGCCGGGGCTCCCCGGTTCCTCCGGCAGGCCCTGGCCCGGCTCCGGCTGCTGGACGCCCAGGTCCACCGCCGCTTCGGCCTGCTGGAGACGGAGGAATGCTGCCTGACCGACGTGGTGGGCATGTACATCCGTCCCAGCCGGGAGGCCCTGGCGGACCCGGAGGCCTTCGGCCATCTCACAGGGGCGGAGCTGTCGGAGATCGCGCCGGAGCGGGCGCGGGTCTGCCGGGACTGCTTCGCCACGTACTTTGACAAGGATTCTTCCTTTACAAAACGGCTCCGGCTGCTCCCGGGCTCGGACGACGGCTCCTACCAGGAGGAGTACGGCGCCTGGCGGGCCGCCTTTGCCGGCCTCCTGCCGGAGGCCCCGGTCTCCGCGCCCTCCGTCCACCTGCCCCTGGACCTGGACCCCGCCGCCTCCAGGCCGGTGTACAGCGGCGTCTTTGACAGCGTGCTGGGCAAGAAGCTGTCCACCCAGCAGAAGCCGGTGGAGCTGTCCTCCTTCCAGCTGCTGGGCAGCAGCCAGACCTGCCTGCTGCAGATGAACCAGGTGGTGGACAACCTGACCACCCTGCGGATGCTCCACGTCCCCGGCTTCCGGGCCGCCTGCCGGGAGGGCTTTGTCACCCTCTCCTGCTTCAACGACATCGACAGCCCCAGGGACTATCTGCTGCAGAAGCTGCGGGACCCCAACTTCCGCTTCAGCTCCTTCCTCCTGCCGGAGGGCGCCGGAAAGGCGCTGGAACAGCGCTGCCGGGACCTGCTGCTGGACTACCTGACCGGCGGCAGCACCAGGCTGATGGACTTCCCCGACAGCTGCCGGGACCTGATGGAATTTCTGGCGGACAGCTACAAGCTGGCCTTTGACAGCTTCCAGCTCTCCGACCTGCGGCGCTACCACCAGAACCCCGGCACCCGCTATCCCAAGCGCCGGTGGACCGCCGCTCCCAGCCGGACGCTGCCCCAGGTGCTGACAGAGCGCATCGGGAAGCTGATTCAGGAGGCCCAACTCCCCGGCAGCCGGAAGGACCTGGGAAAGCTGCGGCGGATTCAGGCCCAGTCAGAGCGGGAGGCGCTTCAGAACCTTTCCAACCGCAGCGCCTATGATACCGCCATCGACGGTCTGGTGTCCGGCGAGAAGGACCCGGAGGTCCGCGCCGCCCTGGAGGACCTCCGCGGCCTGGTCCATCAGAGCTACTTCATCTCCAACGGCCTTCTCTGCTGCGACAACATCCTGCTGACGGAGCGCGACCCCGACCTGATCCTGGAGCAGGAGGCCCCCGGTGTCTCCTACGGAACGGCTGGCCGCAGCGATATGCTGGAATACGCCTACCGCCAGGCCTGGAAGCCCGGAACCCGGGAGAACATCGGCTGGCCGGACATCTGCGAGATCGCCCTGATCAGCCGGGAGCTGGACCTGCGGAGCGAGGGCATGACCATGGACCAGCGCCTGGCCCAGAAGGAGCGGGAGACGGGTCTTCCCTACCAGGAGCAGGGCGGCCAGCTGCTGCTTCAGGACTACACCGCCAGGCTCTCCACCGGGGAGCGGGTCCACGTCTGTCCGGCGGAAGCCGGGGACCAGAGCGTCCAGGCCCTGGAGATGCGGACCGTCAAATGACCCATCCGGTGCGCCGGACAGGTCCTATCAGAAAAGAAAAGCGGAGGAGCTGTGCTCCTCCGCTTTCTCAGCGCTCCTCTCCGCAGGCCAGCAGCGTCAGGGCCGACAGGGTGAAGCCGTCCGTGATCTCCCCGGAGGCGATCTTCGCCCGCAGTTCCTCCTCCGTCATCCAGATCAGCTCCCGGATGCCCTCGTGGCCGACCCGGGCCTCCGCGTCGTCCACCTCCGCCAGGAACACCTGGGCGCAGCCGGAGGAAAGCCCGGTGTCCGCCCGGACATTCCCCAGATACCGGAGCTGCCGGACTTCGGCGCCCATCTCCTCATCCAGCTCCTTGCGGATGTTCTCCTCCGGCGTCAGGTCCTTTTCCGCGAACCCCCGGGGAAATTCCAGGCACTCGGCCCGGGGAGCGTGGCGGAAGCTCCGCAGCAGGCCGTACCGCTCCCCCCGCCGGGGAATAGCCACAGCACCGTTGGTCCCGGGCTGGGGATACACCACCCGGGCGTAGGAGGCAAGCCGCCCCGCCCCGCCCCGGTACAGGTCCGCCAGGACCATGTAGTAGGGCCGGTTGTCGTACACCAGCCCCATGGGCTTGCCGGTGGAACGGGAGAAGGCCCGCATCTCCTCCGGGTCCATGACCAGATGGTCGTCCGGGGTGAACAGGTCCGGCCGTTGGGCCGCCAGGGCGAAGTACTGCTCCACCGTGTCAGGGGTCCCGGGGGTCTGGGGGGTGTTGTCCAAATGGCGCTCAGCAGTCATACCGGCATTCCCTTTCTCTCGTAAGATATTCAGATCATACCACGGTTTTCCCCGGCGGGCAAGGCCGTGCCTTACTCCGCCCCGCCCCGGAGGGCCATACAGCGGTCCCGGAGGCGATGGAACAGGGCCCCGTCCCCGTGCTGGAAGGGTTTTTCCGCCGTGTGGCGGTCGCTGCCGCAGTTGGGCAGCAGGCCGAAGCGCCCGCAGTAGTCCATCAGCCGCTCCCGCTGCTGTGGGGTGTATCGGGAGTAGACCACCTCCAGCGCCTGGCCCCCCAAATCCCGGAACTGGCGCACCAGCGCTTCCTCTTCC
Source organism: uncultured Oscillibacter sp. (assembly GCA_964462715.1). GTDB lineage: Bacteria > Bacillota > Clostridia > Oscillospirales > Oscillospiraceae > Oscillibacter. Next base: position 20,815 of record CAYWYW010000018.1, on the reverse strand, counting down.
TCCTGCCGCAGCCTGTATGCATACAGGTGGTTCAGCGTGGCGATGCCGCCGCTGGCGCGGATCGCCTCCACCACCTGCTTCATGGGGGCGAAGCAGAGGTAGCGCTCGCCGGGGACGTAGGCCCGCCGCTTCCCGTGGGCGGACAGGTATTGGTCCTGGGCCTCCCGGACGGAGGACACGCAGCCCGTCTCCGCCAGCAGCCGGGCCACCTCCCGGCGGCCGTAGAGGTTGGACTGGGGATTGCGCTCCAGCAGCATCTGATAGGACCGGTCCACGTCCCCCTCCCCGCCGGGGTCCAGGCCGCACCGCAGGCAGCGGCGCAGGATCTCCTTCCGGAAGGCCTGAAAGTCCTGGCTCTGGTTGACGCGCAGGACCTGCCGGAGCCGGGGCTCCTGCTCGTTCAGCCAGTGGCCGCCGATGTGGACGTTGTGGGGTATGCCGCTGATCTCCGTCCGGGCGGACAGCTCGCAGCCTGCGATCACATCCAGGCCGAATTCCTCCGCCAGGGCCAGCCGCTCCTCCCGGTCCAGCATGCAGTCGTGGTCGGTGATGGCCAGATGGGCCAGCCCCGCCGCCTTGGCCTGGCGGCAGACCTCCCGCGGGGTCTGGTCCGGGTCGGCGTCGGACAGGCAGGTGTGTACATGGCCGTCGTAGGTCTCCCATGTCATCATCAAATACCCTCCTCCCAATTCACAGTCAAAATCAAGTCGTCCAGTACCCGAAACCGTTCCCGGGGGAATGTCTTGTCACAGTGATAGTGGCCGCAGTACCAGGCCCCGTAGGACAGCTCCCGGCGGACCCGGGAGAGGAACTCCGTCAGCTCGTCCGGCGGCAGGCTGGGGCGGAGCAGGGTGTGCAGCTCCGTGGGGGCGCAGTGGGTCACCACCAGGTCCACGGCCCAGTGCGCCGCGTCCAGATTTTCCAGTGCCCGCCGGTACTCCTCCTGACTGGGCAGCTCCTGCCGCCACCAGGACTCATGCTCCACCCGGTAGTGGGCACGGCGCCGGTCCATGGCCTTGCGCTGCTGCTTCAGCGCCGGACCCTGCCGCAGAATGCCGTCCGGCATGTCATGGGAGGCCGCGCCTCCCATGACAAAGAGCTTTCTGCCCTCCAGGTCGAACACGCTCCCCCGGCACAGGTGGAACACAGAGGGGCGGATCTGGCGGATCAGGCCGCCCCGCCAGGGGACGGGCCGGAAGAATTCCAGCAGATCGAAGTTTTCGTGGTTGCCGTCCACAAAGAGGGTGGTAAAGGGCTTGTCCTCCAGCCAGTCCAGCCAGAAGCCCTCCTGGGCCTTACCGTTCCAGAGCCCCCCGAAGTCGCCGCACACCAGGACAAAGTCCTCCTTCGTCAGCAGCTTCTGCCAGGGGAAGCGCAGCGCGGAAAAGCGGCGGAAGTCCCCGTGGCAATCGCCGGTCACAAACAGCATGTCAATCCTCCTCCCATTCGTCGTCCTCCATCCAGTTCAGCAGGCGCTGCCCCAGGGGCTTCACCGCCCGCAGCAGCACCGCGCCTGAAAGCACCAGGGCGATGCCGCCGGCCAGCAGCTCAGGGGTGCCGCCCAATATGTCCGCCAGCCACCGGAACAGCCGCCAGCCCAGGCTGGCCGTCCCCGCCAGAAGGGGCAGCAGGCACATGCTGATGCCCACGCCCGCCAGGAACCCGTAGATCCGGGCCCGCCGGCCCTCCCGCCGGGCATCCTCCCCGGCCCGGCGGCTCCGCTCCTCCTCCAGCGACTCCCCCAGCTCCTGGATCTCACGGTGCAGGGCGGCGGCCTCCTGCCGGGTCTGCCGCAGGACCTCCCACAGCTCCTGTACCGGGTCCTCCGGGCCGTCCTCCTCCGGCGGGTCCTCCTCATAGACCTGCCGCAGGGCCTTCTCCAGTTCCGCCGTGAAGTCCACCATCCGCTCCCCCTCCGGCGGGAAGGGCGGTGGGCCGTCCGCCTCCGGCAGTATGCCGGGGGCCTGTTCCCGGCCCTCCCGGGCCAGGAACTCCAGCAGTACGGCGCGTTCCTCGTCAGTCATGTCCGCCACCCCCGTTCTGTTAAAAGCCGGTATAGCGGTAGCAGCCGTAGCCGCTGACGCCGGAGGCGGAAAGCTCCCGGTACACAACGCGGCTGTAGCTGGCGTTGGCCTCGATGACGGCGTATTTTCCGCCGGTCTTGCCCAGGAAGAACATCACATGGCCGCTCTTCAGGAAGATGTCGCCGGGGAGCATCTGAGAGAGGCTGATCTTCTGGAATTTGGAGGAACTGAGCATCCCCGCGGTGTTCAGGTTGATGGAGGTGCCGCAGCCGGCGTTCAGGGCCGTGCAGACCAGATAGGAGCAGTCAATGCCCTTGGCCGTGGTGTCAGCTTTGGAAGTGTAGTACTTGCCGGTCATCAGGCTGGTGGTCAGACCGCTCTGCACCAGCTTCATCCACTGTGTATCATCGTAGGTGCGGCCCGCCATGGAATAGGGGATGCCCTGATAGGTCTTGCCCGTCAGGAACTGCCGGCTGCTGGTGCCGTCGGTGGCTGTCACGGTGTTGTAGGAGCCGCTGCTGCTCTTCCAGGTGGGGAAGCTGCAGGGGGTGGTCCACAGGACGGTGGCCATCCGCACCGCCTTGTCGCAGGCGGCGATCCGGCGCGCGTTGGAGGTCAGGCTCCGGTAGTTGACGCCGGTATAGGCGGCATAGCCGGTGGATGCCGGAGCGGAAGGGGCAGCGAAGTCTTTCAGCGTATAATGCTGGGCGCTGCTGCCGTTGTAGCTATGGGTGATGATCTTGGTTCCATCGGTGATATTGCAGCAGTAGTCGTCGAGGAACAGCTTGGTCTTGTAGTGGCGGAAGGCGTAGGTACCGTTGCTGAACTGGTAGACCTCCCAAAGATCCTCATCGCTGCCGGTGTATTTTTTGAGCTGCACCTGCTGGCCGGGTATGGGATTGCCGCAGCTCAGGGCATACTCTGTGGCATGCAGGGGATGAATGGACACTAAATTGTTTGCTCTGGCCACGATATTGAACCCTTCGTGGAGCTCATAATTGAACGTATCTACCACAAGCAGGCCGCCGTTCTTGTTGGCGAATTGTATGTTGGTACATTTGTTGGCGTTGGCATCCACCATGATGGCGCAGGTCTTGTTGAAGGCGTCGACACGGGTGGGGGGTGTCAGGGTGCGGCTCTCGCTGATGCGGGAGAACCAGTAATGCTGTGCCTGCACGAAGCCGTTGCTCACAAAGGACAGGATCCTGGTGCCCACCTGATCGATATGGCCGCAGGTGGTGTCCATCACGTAGCCGTTTTTGCACTGAAGGGTGATGGAGCCATCGTCATTGCGGATCGCCCGCCAGAGGCTGTCGTCAGAGACGAAGCGGCTGAGGGTCAGCCCCTTGTCATAGCCCTGGGAGGTGAGGAAGCAGCCGCTCACATGAAGGGGGGACAGGGTGAAGTAGTAGCCGGTTTGGTTCTGCAAATACCAGTCCTCGTTCAGCTCCCCCGAGGGCGTATCGGTGACGATATCGGCGCCCACACCCTTGGCATATTTCGCGTTGACCACGGTATTCAGGTTAAAGGTATAGATCTGATAGGTGCCCTCGTCCATTTTGAGGTAGGAAGCGCCCACTTCCTCCAGGGACACGGTGCTGCTGCCCAGGGTCAGGCCGCCCACTTCGGCAGCGGCAGCGGCGGGAATGCAGGCGACAACGGTCAGGAACGCCAGGGCCTCGCAGATGAAGTTGCGCAGGCCGCGGGGAAGATGGTTGTGTTTCATGGAGATTCTCCTTTCATATTCTCTCCGCCGGTAAAATTGGAAGGGACTGACAGGCCCGTGGGGCCTGTGGTCCTCATGGGCCGCGGATGTTCTGTTTCATCTCTCTTTCCTCCTGTTCTCAGGCCACAGCGTCCATCACGCTCTCCACCACCACCCGGGGCAGGCGGTTCCGCTCCGGGTCGCCCAGGTTTTTCAGGGCGCACAGCACCCGGGAGCGGGGCGGGGCGCCGTGATAGGCAAAGACCAGTGTGCCCTGTCCGTCCTCCAGACGGATGAAAATGCCGCTCCGGCAGCTGTCCACCACCGTGCCGATGTACGCGTCCAGCCGTTCCAGTCCGGTTGGCTCCTCTGCCGTGACGGTGTTCAGGTTCTCTTCCATGGGATCATCCTCCTTCTGTTCTTCCGGTGTGTTGTTTGGTATGATCCCATCATAAGAGATTTGCGCCTGCCCTGAAACGGCACCCTCTGGTTTAGCGTTTAGCGATTGTTTTATTGAATTAGTCCGATAAAGTATTTGGCATGGCGGCGGTATGGGCGGGCGTCTTTGCGCCGGCAAAAAGCACGGGCTTATGCAGCGGCATAAGAAAACCGCGGGTCCCGTCTGGCAGACATCGCTGCCGCACAGGGATCCGCGGTCGTCACAGCGCCTCAGCGCTGTGTATACAGGATGATTGTAACCGCCCGGACTTTCGTCCGGGCGGTCTGCTTACGCGCACCTGTGTGCGCGCTTCACATTTGGAAACGGGTCTGGCTTTCCGGCCGTGTTACTTCACGACCTCGCCGCCGGGGGCGGAGTGGGCGGTAGACCAGGCGTGCTCGAAGGCGGCCCAGTCACGCTGGGGCAGCTTCTTGCTCCACTTCTCTACCTTCCCGCCCTTGACAGTGACCATGACGTAATCGTGGCTGTTGGTGGCCTCCTGCATGTCGGCGTAGAACCAGTCATCCGGCGTGCAGTCGGGCCAGGTGATCATCTTGCTCTCGGGCAGCAGGCGCTCCGCGTTGGGAGTGCGGTTCAGCGCACGGTTCACGATGACGCAGGCCTGGGCACGGGTGATGTTCTCGTTGGGACGGAAGGTGCCGTCGCTGTAACCGTCGATGATGCCCATGTTGCTCAGGGTGGAGATGGCGTAGTTGTCCGTCACGTCCACGCCGGATGCGGTGATCGCGGCGTTGGAGGGCACGTTATGGTTATTTCATGGTAAAAGTCGAAAAAGGTCGTCTCTTTGTAAAGTTTTGTACTGTGGTCTCCGTAACCGTCAAAAGTAACGGCGTATAGACTCCTATGGGATAATCGTGGTGGACCTTCCATCACGATGAACCTGCTGTTCCCTCATCAATCCTCGCATACTGCTGCAAACAGCAGATTTGTCATCTCTATCAGTTTTCAAGAAACACGGACGGTCACGTTCCCGTTTGCATGACCGCCGGCCTCCCGGAGCAGCAGCGAGCCGTCGGCGCCGCTGATCTCCAGCACAAAGTGCCGCTCCGCGCCGGTGCCGTCCACGCAGGCGACACCGTAGTTGGGAATGTCGCCGTAGAAGGTCATTTCCACTGCCAAAGGCCGCTCCGGCGTCAGGGCATCCTGCTGGTACACCTCCCGGGCGGAAAACGTCATGGCGCCGGTCTCAGACACGTCCTCCAGCTCCAGGGCCAGCAGCCGAAAGTCCTTCACACCGCCACCAGTGGTAAAGAGGACCCGGGTCCGGGCATCGGAGGTGTCGGCGGTAAAGGCGTCATAGGCGGTATAGGCCCCCAGGGCCTCGTCGGCCCACTGGGCCTTTACGGGCAGCCAGGCGTAAGGCTCATACACGGAAAACGGGGTCAGAGCCACGGCCCGGACCTGCTCCTCCATCTCCTCTTCCAGCCGCCAGAAGTCCTCCGCGGTCATGTCCAGCTCCCGGGACATGGCCGGGTCCCACATGCCGGAGTTGTTCTGATAGAAGGCCATCTCCGTGTAGGAATCGTCTTTCTCATAAGTAAACCAGAAGTCCTCGCAGTTCAGCGCCGCGCCGTCATCAGAAAGAGCGTAGGTGCCGAACATGGAGTACATGGCGCCGCTGGAGCCGGTGCGCAGAAAGCGGTTCCCGCCCAGCCAGTGCAGGCTGTCCCTGGACCAGCCCTCACAGGTGAGGATTGGGGCGCCCTCCGGCGCGGCGTACACCGCGTACAGGTCACTGCCAAAATAGCCCTGTGTGCCGTGCTGCTCAAGGCCGCCGATCAGCAGCTCCGGGGTGCCGTCGCCGCTGAGGTCCAGAATGGCATAGCCGATGTCGCCCAGGCCGACGCCCTGGGCTACCACCTCCATGACTCCCGTCTCTCCCTCGCCGGCGTCCCAGAGCTCGCCTCCGGCCATGATCCGCTCATAATACCGGTCCAGGGTCGCTCCGTAGACCTGGAGGGGATCCGCCTCCGGCGCGCTCTCTTCCGCGGGGTCCTCCGGCTCTGCCGGGGTGACCGCAGGCGAGGTTTCCGGCTTCTCTACCGGTGCCGGGTCATTTGCCTCCGCCGCAGGCTTCTGCTGGCCGCAGGCGCACAGCAGCAGCAAAAGCACCAGGGCGGCAAGGATCGCGGTATGTCTCTTCTTCATCATCATTCACTCTTTCCCGCAAGAACGTATGGAATTGGGGCCTGATCAGCCGAAGGTCTGGGCAAGGGCTGTGATATCGCCGGTCTGCTCTCCCATAAGGGGCGTGCCGCCCAGCTCCGTGACGTACAGCGTGTACGCCCCCAGGCTGTCATCATACTCCGTCCTGAGAGCTACCGCCCCGCTCAGGCCGGGGCCGTTGCTGAAAACGCTCCAGGACCGGTAGGCAAACACAAGCCCCTGCTCCGTCATGCCCAGATAGGGCAGATTCCCGGTGAATTCCATGCGCAGGTCCTGCGTCGGATCGTAGTAGGTCTGCTCAAAATTGCCGCCGTCGGTCAGCGTCAGCCAGCAGAACGCCTCGGAGCCGTCGTCCACGGTGCAGCTGCGGCTCCAATCGCCGTACAGACCCTCACTCATACTGTGCCGGTCGGCGTCGATGAGATCATAGAGATCGATCTTCTCTCCGCTGCCGGTGACGGCGTAAACCACCTGCAGGCCGTTTTCATCGGTATCCGTGGTGAAGGACCGCACATCCGCCACACCCAGCAGGGGGCCGCTGGCGCAGCAATACCCACCCTGCAGGCAGGTCAGGACATCCATATACTCCACCCGACCCTCCGCTGTCAACAACAGCACATAGGGCGCCTCCGGCTCCCCCATGGTGCCGCAGAACACCTGGGTGTAGTCACTGTAAAGCCCGTTCACCGTCAGCTCCTGCCCGTAGGGGATATCGTCCAGATAGCCGTACGCCTCCAGCAGCGCGGCGCCCCGGGGGGTGTCGTTCCAGCGGAAGGTGATCTCTCTGCCCCGGCGGGTCACGGTCAGATAGTCCAGAGACGTTTCCGTCTCCGCATCGGCGGCGTTGTCCTCCAGGTCCAGCGTCAGCGTCTCGAACAGCCAACCCACGCCTGCGTGACAGCCGATGGCGGCAATGGTGTGCATGACGCCGCCGTCATCCAGATAAAGGGGCAGCTCCGGGGTGATGTTGTCCTCCGAGATGGTCCAGGCCCGGAGTTCCTGATAGGCGCCTGTTGTGGCGTCAAAGCCGCTTCCCACCCACACGGAGAAGTACTGCTCGTCATAGCAGGCTGCCGCCGCCCGGCGGATGGCGGACAGGGCCTGCTCCCGCGTCACGCCCCACATGGCCAGAAGGTCTTCGTTGGAAAGCCGCACGCCGTTGGCCGTGTCGTAGTTGTAGACGCTGTACTCCTCATAGTTCGTCCTCAAATTTTACGATCAGAGTTTTCTGTATCATGGCTGTCAGAAGCGCGTTTTTGTTCTTGAAGCCGCTCCGCCTCACGACCTCGTCCAGATTCCACCGGACGCCGCGGCTGGTGAGATGCACTTTCTCCGCGATCTCATCGTAGCTCATGCCGTCCGAAAAGAGGCGGAGCATTTCCAGCTGCCGGGGCGTGAGCTGCGCTGAACGGATATCCTTCAGCTCCACATCAGGTGAGGAGTCCGGGAAGATATGTTCCCCGGCCAGGGTCCGCTCAATGACCTCCATCAGGTCTGCGTCGCCGTGGTCCTTGTACCATAGGCTGTCGGCGCCGCCCTGTCGGGCCTTTGCCAGCACCTCCGGGTCAATCAGGGAGGTGGCGGCCACCACCTTGGTGCCCCGGCCGCTCTCTCTGATGCGTTTTCCCGCCGAGAGGCCCGAGTGGTCGTGGAGGGTCAGCACATCCATCAGCACCAGGTCCACGCCGCCGCTCCGGCAGGCGGCCTCCGCTTCAAAGGCGTCCTGGAAGGTGCCGGCCACCCGATAGCGGGGATCATCGGCGAACATCCTTTCAAAGTGCTGCCGCATGTAGGCGTTATCTTCTACGATGATCACTGTGGTCATAGTTCCTGTTCCCTCCTTGGAAGATTGAGGATCAGCGCGAAGGCCGGACGGTGGGAGACCGACATTTCGCCCCCGGCTTCCTCCACGCTCCGGCGCAGGGCGGACAGGCCGCCGCCCTCCGTGATCTCCCGCTCCGGGACCCTGCCGTTGTTGGTGATGGTCACGCGGCAGATGCCGGCCCGCTCAATGACCTCCACGGTCACCCGGTCGCCTCCGGCGTGGTTGACGCAGTTGGTAACGCACTCCCTGGCAGCGGCGGCGATCAGGCGCTCCATGTCCGGGTTCCGGGGGATATAGCCCTCCAGCTCCAGCGCCACGTGCATCTCCGCCGCTTTCCGCCGCGCTTCTTCAAAGGTGCCGCGTGCCGCGGGGAAGTCGTTGGAGAAATAGCTGATGGCATCCTTCAATACCGCCAGCTGATGTTCCATATCCCCCTCCCCGCCGCCGTTCATCATCTCGGATATGGCGATGAGGCTGGTGCCGATGTTATTGTGGATCCGCATTTTCAGTTCCAGCGTTTCCTGCTCCCGGACCCGTTCGGAAAGGCGCTGGAACATCTGCCGGAGCTTGACGATGACCCGCCGCAATTCCGCGTTATCCTTTCGCAGCCGGACGTTTCCCTCGTAGAGCGCCGTCACGTCCTGGGCAAGGGTCTGCGTCACGCCTTCCATCCCCTCCAGCGCCGTGACCTGGAACCGCCACACCCGGCCGTCCGGGAACCGGCACAGCGGCGGATCATGCTCCAGACGGACTACGCCGCATCCCGGCAGCGGATCCCTCAGCGCGTTCCGCAGCTCCCGGGTGGTCTGGGGATAGCTGCCCGTCAGCACCGCGCCCAATTCGCCCATGGTGCGGTTGATGAGAATCACGCGGTCTGTTTCGTCAGCAAAACAGATCCCGGTGGGCAGGTCGTCAAAGGCCTGCTTGATGGCGTTGGCAGACAGCTCCGTCCGGCGCCGCCTCCGCTCCCGCGTGCCTTCCACGGCCACACAGGCAGCAGCGGCGAGGATCAGCAGCACCACAGCGAAGGTGGGAATGTGGCGGTACGTCTCTTTTGCGGGAGAGTCCTGCTTCAGCAGCGCAATGGCAAGGACCAGCCCCGCCATCAGGCAGCAGTCCGGAAGCGCCGGGCCGATCCGGCCCGTGCGGAACACTTTCAGCAGCAGCAGGAACAGCACGCCCAGCACCGCGCACAGCAGAAGGGTCAGCAGGGCTGTCCGGGCGATGGCGGAGAGTTCACAGAATGAGGTCATGCTCCCTCACCTCCTTCCAGAGGCAGAACGATCATGGCTTCGCCGTCCTCCGCGTCGATCCGCACCTGCGGATACTTGCCGCGCAGGGGCGTGAAATCAGCGTCACAGTCCAGAAGAATGCTGATCCGCAGGCTGCCGTCTACCGGGCGCACCTGCGCGTTGAGGGCCCGCAGGCTGTCCAGGCCGGCTTCTATCACATCTTCAAAGAAGTCATAGGCTCGTGCCAGCAGCTCACCGGGCACATATTCCCTCCCCGTCCGCACGAGAAACGCCCCCTCCACGCCCAGCAGCCTCAACGCCCTGAAGGATTCCCGCAGGGCGCTGGTCAGCTTTTCCTCCGAGATGACAGGGGCGCTGTCCATGGAAAGCACAAGATCCTTCCGGCGCTTGATAAAGCTGCCCAACACCACGATATGGGCCAGGATCTGATGCTTTTCTCCGGCGCCGCCGGTTTTCTCATACTCGCGCACGAGGCGGTCGATCTGGTTCAGCTGGCTCTGGGTCCGGGTCTGCAGCAGGTCGTAGAGGCGGTTTTGCTCCTCGATGGTCCTGTGCTCCTTCTCCTGGTCATACTCGGATTTCAGCAGCGCTTTCCGCTCCCGCAGCTCGTCCTGCTGATCCTCAAGGCTCTCCCGCAGGCGGAGCAGCCGGGAGATGTCCTCCGTCCAGACCACGTGGCCGCCGTCCACCGGCATGTTGTGGACCTGTATCCCCTCAGTCAGCGCCACGGGGCCGGCCTCCGCCTCCCGCATTTTGTCCGCCGGGATCTCCGGCGCGTTTTTGGCGGCATAGCGGACGGTATAATCCCGGTCCACGATCTGCGCTGCCAGGGTGGATTCCCGGAACAGCTCCCCGTAGCGGGTGTTGGACTGGATCAGGCCGCATTGAATACAGCTCTCCAGCGTGGCGGTGATCAGCAGGCAGTAGACCACGGTTATATCGCCGGCAATCAGCTTCAGCCATGCCAACCGGAAAATATCAAGTACGCCATAGATCACTGCCAGCATGACAGGAACGAAGGGCAGCAGGAAAACCTTGCGGCTGTGGGGAACACGGCATTTGATCACCATGGTGGCAAGGGCGGTCAGAGCGCACACAAACGCCCAGCCCAGTGCCAGATAATATCCGATGCCATGCCGGTAGTCATTGGCCCATACGGCCGCGTCTGCCGGGAATACAAATGTGAGTTGATGGAGGTCATTGGTCAGCACCAGCAGGAACAGCAAGGCTGCCGGTATGTAAAGGAGATTCGTTCGGTTCGGCAGGTGGAAGTTCTCCGGCTTGCCCAGTGACAGGGCGACGAACACCGCCAGAAGCGGAATGGACAGCATGGGCAGATAGTACAGATACCAGAGATGGCGCAGCGCCCAGGGATCCTCCGCGAATAAATACCGGATCGTCCTGACCGTTACCCAAAATACCATCAGTGCGGAAACAGCCGTAAGATAGCGGCGCACCTGAGACTGAATGATCCGGCCGCGGACGGAAATGCCCCATGCTGTAAACAGCCCGATGTATATGACAGAGCGAAGGAAGGAACAAATCCAATCGAGTGGGTCTTCCGACCGGAAGCCGATCTGCCGCAGCACGGCCGCCGCAATGACAGCCAGGGCCGCATAGAGAAAGGCGCGGTGTTTTTTCAGATCCACTTTTGCCATCGCGCGTCCTCCCCGCCCGGAGGACAGCGGCCTTGTTGGTTTCTGCGCGACCAACAAGGGGATATCCCCCTGCAAAATTTTTCCGCAGCCCATCCGGCTGATCGTACGGTTTCATTTTGAATTATATAAGATTTACCGAAAAGTCTCAATAACAAACCGGGTAAAGGATCAACGGATAACGCAGAGAATCAGGAACGCGGATATTTGAAGGATCACATGACCGCCGCGCATAACGCAGGGGACGCTCGGCTCCCCCCGCCAGAAACTGCGTCTTTGCAATCTGCCTTACTTTTCCCAGGATCTCCTGCTCCCAGCGATCATAAGTCTTGGGAGAACAGCCATTATCCGCGCGCCCACGCTTTACGTCCATCCCGCCGCTTCCGCCATCCGCCGCCCGGTCCTTCCATTCCAGCAGCTTGGCCTGATGCTTAACTGCTGTCACGTCCATACCGCGCCCCCATATAAGAAAGTCTTGAGAAGTGCCAGGGATACCCGGCACTCCCCGGGACAGGATGCCATATTTGTTCCCACCGGAACAGGTACATGTTATTTGCCGTTTACGGATCGCAAGGCGCCAAATGAACTCCCCGCTGTAAAATTTTGTGCCCCACCCCACCCGTGCGCGCCAAAAAAGAGCGGCTGCGGAAAATCCGCAGCCGCTCTCTCAGCGTTGGGGTAGGGATCAGCCGTTCACATTGCGATACAGGAAGGTGACGATCTGAGCCCGGGTGCAGTTATTGTTGGGGCTGAAGGTGGTGGCGGTGGTGCCACCGGTGATGCCGTTCTTCACAGCCCACAGAACCGCGCTGTTGTAGTAAGCGCTGGCAGGCACGTCGGTGAAGGGATTCACCGTACCGGCCGCCGGGCTCTTCTGAGAACGCCACAGGAAGGTGACGATCTGAGCGCGGCTGCAGGTGGCGTTGGGGCTGAAGGTGGTATCGGTGGTACCCTTGGTGATGCCGTTCTCCACGGCCCACAGCACGGCGTCATAGTAGTAGGCGCCGGCCTTCACATCGGTGAAGGGGTTGACCGTGGACTTGGGAGCGGGGCTGCCGGCGGCACGCCACAGGAAGGTGACGGCCTGGGCACGGGTGCAGGTCTCATTGGGGGCAAAGTGGGTATCATCCTTGCCGCCGGTGATGCCGTTCTGGGCGGCCCACATGACCGCGTCATAGTAGTAGGCGTCAGACTTGACATCCACGAAGGTGTTGGTCACGGCGGGGCCGTCCTCCACGAAGGTGGCCTTGACCACCACCGCGTAGGCGGGCATATCGAAGGAGTACACGCCGTTCTTCTCGTTGACCTTCACCACAGAGCCGCCCTTTCCGGCGACAGACAGGGTCTCCAGCTTGTAGCCGGCGTCAGGCTTGACCGTCAGGGTGACGGTGTCGCCCTTCATGGCGCTCTCCCACTCGGGAGTCACGGTGCCGTGAGCGGACTTCTCAACGATGATGTCGTACTCGCGGCCGCCGCCACCGCCGCCACCGCCGCCGCCACCGCCGGAGGGCTGGTCAGCGGGCTGGTCAGCGGGCTTGGTCGCGCCGCAGACGGTGCACTTGCCGTCATTGCCGTACTTGTGGCCGGTGGCGGGGATGGTGACCTTTTCCTTGGTGGTCACCGTCTGTCCCTCGGCGTCCTCGAAAAGCTTGCCGCAGTCAGCGCATTCATAGTACGCCTTGTTGCCATCCACGGTGCAGGTAGGATCCGTCGCCGCGACCTTGGTCATGGTCGTGTGCTCACAGACCTTGGTCAGCGTTGTGCCAATCTCATGATCGTAATAAGTGGCGGTATAGATATTCGTCAGCTTGCCGGTATCCTCGTCGGTGGCACTGGTCTTCTTAATGTCGCACTCGGCGTCCTTGACTTCGGCGCCACAGTGCCGCTCGGTGCAGGTGAAGCTCACCTTGCAGCCCTTTTCGCCGTCCTCGGTGTCATACCAGTCGCCCTTGACATCCTTGGGCGGGGTGTGGCCCTTGGTCGCGTTCGCGGGGAACTCCTCGTATCCGTCCTCGTAGCTGGGGGGATAATCATGCCAGGAGTCGTTGCAGTGGGCGCAGACGTAGCAATCCTCCCGCTCATTGTAGATGTAGTGGTGGTTCAGCTCCGGGTCCTTTTCCTTCAGATACGTGCGGGAATCGGTGCCCTCGATGCTCAGGCCATACTTGACGGTCCGCTGCTCGGTGTAGCCGTCCTGGCCGCACCAGGCCTGGACGGTGACATCCTTTTCCGGGCTCTCCGGATTATTCAAATCCTCCAGCATGGCCTCCATGGGCATGGTTTCCACCACGTTGGCGCACCACAGGAACTCCTCGTTGGTGTTCTCGTACTGCTTGTTGGGATCGGTGGCGTCCATCTTGTTGTACATGCTGTAGTCGGGGTTGTAATCCAGTGCCTCCAGCGTGTAACCCTTCATCACGGGATTGCCGTCCTCATCCGTCTCACCGGTCTCGATCTTGTTGGACTCGGAGAAGTTGGTGGCGATGCTGACGGTCAGGGTGGGAATGACCTTTTCGTCGCGGACCATGACCGTCTGGCCATTATAGTCCATCGGGCTGTATGTAACCTTATCCTCGATGGAAACGGCGGCGATGGGCCGGTTGAACACGTGGAAGGCGTAATCCTCGTCCTTCTCGACCGCGTAGAAGGACATGCCGGCGAACTTCTTGCCGTTGCTGTTGGCGTACACGTCGTTGTACTCCTTCAGCAGGGTCATCTTCACACCATCATTCACACCATCATTCACACTCAGCGTTCCGGTCTGATTGGCGCCGGTCATGGTGTAGATCTGGTTGCCCATGTTGAAGTAGAGCACGCCCTCATGCAGGCCCAGGCCGTGGACCAGATCGGGATACAGGTCCTGATAGGCCTCGTCCACCGCGATCTCGTCCTTGTACTCGTGATCGCCCTCGGTATCGCCGGGAAGCACAGAACCGTAGCCGTAGTGGAACAGGATCTCCTCGTAGGGATCCTCATAGGGCTCCATATCGCTCGTGGAGGAGCCGCCCTGCTGCTTCTTGGGTTCATCAGGCACAATCTTGCCTTCCTCGGTACGGGGACGGCGGACCAGCTGGTCCTTGTTCTCGGGCTTATCCTCCTGCTCGCTCATATCCATACCGCTGTCGTCGCCCATCTTGTCCATCATGTCCATCATCTTGGCGTAGGACATGCTGGGGCCGGTGATGTAGTACCAGTAGTTCTCGTCATAGGTGACTTCACTGACGGCGCCGGAGAACCAGGTGGCCTCATATCGGTCGTCATCGCAGGTCGGCTCGTTTGACGCAGTCTTCTTCGTCCATTTATAGTGCTCCTGGTTCCCATTGATGATGTCAGGATCGGCGTCTTTATTTCTCTCAAAGACCACGCCGTCGTACAGGCAGTCGATGTAGTCGATGCGGTCCTCGAACATGGACAGCATGTTGGTGGGGGCGATCATGAAGTACTTGTGGGAGATGTTGCCGTCGGTCTCCACGCGGCACTGGCTCATGACCTCGGGGCTGATGTCGTCATAAGCGGCGTCCACGCAGTACCACTTGCCGTTCACCTTGACAGCATTGTAATAGTGGACGGAGTTGAAGAATCTCTCCTCGCCTTCCTCAGCGCCGCCGAAATCAGGGGACACGCTGATATCCTTCATATTGCCGAAGAAGCGGATCTGAACCAGGTCCACGATGTCGTTGTCGCCGACATCTTCCTGATTCAGCCAGTTGCCATCGCTGTCCTGATAGACTTCAGGGAAGGCATGCTGGATCAGCAGGGCATACGTAGAGGCGTAGCCCAGGCAGATGCAGCCGTCCAGGGTCCCGGTAATGTCCCCTTTTTCGTCTTTTTCGTCCGTCTTTCGAGGATCGGGAATCACGTCATACAGCAGGGCGCCGAAGGCGGTCATCTGGGAGGGGGTGGGGTTGGCGTTCTCATCGCCGGCCATCATGTCGGACATGAGGCCCATGTCGAAGAGGCAGTTGTTGGCCATCCAGTCGTGGATCACCAGATACTTCTGGACGTCGGTCATCTGACCGTCCAGCTGGCCCAGGCAGTCCTGGATCCGCGCGTTCAGCAGCTTGCCGTAGTTCATCTCATCTGCCATGTAGGCCAGGGTCATGTTCTCCATGTAGTAGTCCATGATGCCGCTGGGGATATAGTCGTCGGGATAGGAGTCCAGCTGAGTCTTGAAGGCGCCGTAGGGGTTGTTGTCCGGATCATTCTTGGTGGTCCAGAAGTCGCCCGCCACGCCGAAGTGCTGGGCGTAGTCCCGGGTGAAGGTCAGCATCGCACCCCAGTGAATGGGCATGGACATCTCATCCACATTCAGGCTCCCCTCCGCCCCGAAGTTGATATTCGCGCAGATGCCGTTTTCATCCAGATCACCGGGCTTGCCGCCATAGGTCACACCATCATAGTCTACCCAATAGTACTTGACGCAGTCCGCCAGAGCGGCAGTCTCCTTTGCGGCCTTCCACTGTTCCGGTTTAGCGCTGGAAGGGTCTATCCCCTGGCCGGCCAGAATTCCAGCCACAAGGATGTCATAGCTCCCGAATTCCGTTGCGCCGTTCGTATCATACATGATATATCTGGTTTCCGTATTGACTTCATTCGCGGGAATGGTGATACCCTCGTCGTCCCCAGGGCGCGTCAGTTCCACGTAATCCAGTTCAAAGTCAACCACCTGCTTGGGCCCGGGTCCGATTTCCTTAGTTTCCGGGTTATAAACCAGAGTCATAGCCACCGGATAGTCAATGTCTTCTTCAATGCCATATTTTTCGAATTCACTCGGATCAATGCTACGCTCGCCATCTTCCGCCTTGACGTACTTATCGTTCCGCACCGGCACAAACTCAGCCGTATAACCCTCGCCCGACTCGGCGGTGGTGTTGGTGACGGTAAAGTTTTCCTGGTCGTAAATGACGGTATAGTAGGTGACGCCGTCGCTGCCCTTTAGCTTGTAATTCTCATCAACGCCATCCTCGGAAACGGTGTAGACAATCTTCTGGCCCTCGTCATCCTTTGCGGGAACCTCAAAGGTGACCTCGCCGTCCTCCGCTTTCAGAGTGCTATAATAGAGGCTGCAATCCACCTCATCGTTCTTGCTGTTCAGACGCACGGTCACTTCGTTAGGGCGCTTGGACGCGTTCTCGTCCACCCACTTCACCTGGACCGTGATCTTCCTGGTCTCGCCCTCCTCGGGGTCGTTCTCCACCTGGGAGCTGGTCATGGTGTAGCTGGACATGGGGGCGGCGTACATGCTCCACAGGTCCGAGGCCGTGTACATTCTGCGGTATGAAGAGGCGTCGCTGGCGGACATGAAGCGGATGCCCGTGACAATGCCGTCCTCCACGTCGCAGGAATAGGCCAGGTTGGTCAGGAAGTACTCAGACAGGACTTCTTTCATGACCCGGTTGAACTCCTCCTGGCCCAGGTTGAAGCGGGAGGTGTCCACGGTGCCCGCGGCGCTGCCCAGCAGCGCCAGGCCCAGGCTGGTCTTGACAGCCCCGAAGCTGATGCCGCTGGCTTCCTCCACGACCTCAACCAGGAGCTGGTCGGTCTCCTTCTCCAAAGGCTCCTGGCCCTCCGCGATCATCGTGGTGACAGCCTGCCGCACCTGCGCCGGAACACCGGACAGGTCCACGTTCAGGCCCCAGGCGCTGAGGTCCGGCGTGGAGGCCTTGGCCTTTTTGCTGCTGCCCGCGGCCGAGGCTGCCGGCAGACAGCTCATAGTCATGGCCACCGTGAGCACGACAGCCAATAACCATCTGGCATGTTTTTTCATCTTGTATCCTCCTAAATCTGTTTTATTAGCTGCTTCCTGTTCCGCCCCACCCGGGCGGTCCCCCGAACTCACCTCCAAAGCCATCGACTGCCCCGCACCGGATTCCAGTGATCCGCACGGCGGCAGGCAGTATGGAGCACACCGGCGGCCTTTCACGCGACCGCAGTCGCGGGGCCCTCCGGTCCCGCTCCATCGGCTCTCTGCCTGCTCCAGTATTTTCAATATCAGGCTGTACATTCACAGAAAGGATAACACATCCAGCCACGAATTGCAAGCCCGGAGACAATAAATCTCCGGGCCACGGGCGGCTGGATGTGCCGAAAATCGATTTTGTCAGAGTGGGTCAGCCTGTTTTCCGGGCCACCACCACGAAGCGGCCGTTTTGCGTATGGTAGCCGCAGGTGCTGAGAGTGATGAGCTGGTCGCCGTATTCCGCGGTGACGCCGGTGTCATAGCGGGCGCTCTTTTTGACGTTTGATACATATTCCGCAAAGACATCCGGGTCGGTGAGGTCTGTATATTGGTAATAGCGGAAAACACCTTCATCCGCCGAGGTATAGACCCGGGAGGTGAAAGCGCTGATAATTTCATAGGTCCCAGGCCCATCCAGCGTATTGAAAGAAATGGTGGGATGGGCCCGCCAGAAGCTCTCCTCCTTATAGGAGAGGAGCGGCGCAAAAATGGTCCCGTTTTTCATATTGTGGCCGTGGATCAGGTAGTTTCCGCACCCCGGAAAGCACTGCTCGTCGATATAGGGTACGCCGCTCAGGGAACTGGAGCCGTCAAAGGCGTGCTTGAGATAGTAGTCCTCCTTCTCCGGCTGATACATGACGGGATAGTCCACGTTGGTGCCCTCAATGGAAAGCCAACCGAAGAAATCCGGATTCATGTCGTGGAGTTGGGTATAGTCCACCTGTCCGGCAGAAGACGCTTCTTCCCCACCCTGACCGTCGGCCTCTTCCGCGGGACGGGTCTCCGCGCTGTCCGGTGCGGAGGAGGCCGCTAACTGGGCCAGCTGGGCGAAGGCCTCCTGCTCCTTTTTTTCGCAATGCAGCCGGGACACGAGCAGAACGGAGGAAACGACAAACGCAAGGGCAAAAGCCAGGAAAAGGACGCGGCACGTCAGTTGTGCCATCGTGCGCTTTTTCCCTCGGTATGGCTTTTGCACCGGTTCTCATTCCTTCCTGTTTCTGTGCCGTGTCCCGGCTGCGGTCAGGTCTCTATCAATTACTTGCAGCGCTTGCCGGTATACTTGAACTTACGGCCAAACACCACGGCGGCACCCATGCCAAGGACGGAGAGGGCCATCAGCATCATCAGAGCCATGCTGCCGCTGTCGCCGGTCTTGGGCGCATCATCGCCGGTGGGAGTGGGGGTGGTTTCAGAAGAACCACCACCGGGGTTGGAGGGATTGGTACCCGGGTTGGAGGGGTTGGTACCGGGATTGCTGGGATTGACAGGCTTATCGGGATTGTCGGGATTGTCGGGATCGACAGGCTTGTCGGGATCGACGGGCTTGTCGGGATCGACAGGCTTGTCGGGATCAACGGGCTTGTCGGGATCGACAGGCTTGTCGGGATCAACGGGCTTGTCGGGATCGACGGGCTTGTCGGGATTGGTCGGATCTTCCTTCACGTTGGCGAAGGTAACAACGGCCTCTTTGCTGCCCACTTTGACAGTACCATCGGCGCTGTCGCTGCCGTTGACCTCGACGGAGTAGAGCTTGTAGCCGTCGGTCTCCGTCTCGGTGACCGTATAGGTGCCCTGATCCAGGGTCAGCTTCTCGGACTGGCCGGCCTTGACCTTGACGGTCTTGTAGAAGTTCTTGCCCTCCACAGTAAAGGTGAATTCAGGCGCGCTCTCGGCGTCAACCTGGACTTCCTCACCCTTGTCGTCCACCAGAACCTTCTTGATGGTCAGCTTGCCGGTCTCGGTATCGGGCTTGGGGGGATCCACGGGGTCAACGGGGTCGGTCGTACCCTTCTTCGTATTGGTGAAGGTAATCACGCTGTCGGTGCCTACCAGGACCTCGCCGGTGCAGCTTTCCGTCTTGCCGACCTTGACGGAGGTAAGCTCATAGTCATCATCGGTCTCCACCTCTTCGACCACATAGCAGCCCTTGAGGAGACCGGTCAGTTTGAAGGACTTGCCTGCCTGAATCCGAATCTGCGCGGAGCCCTGGCTGGCAATCGTGCAGACACCATCGGCATCAAAGTAAACAGGGTTTCCCATCCAGTCCTTCACGGTGAATGTAAAGAACGGGGCATCACTGCCGGGGCGGATCACCTTGCCGTCACTGTCCTTCAGGACCTTTTTAATTGTAAAACCGCCGGTGGCGAAATGGGGGGTCAGGTCAGCGCCGCACAGATAGAGGTCCAGGCCGGTGGGAATGCCGACGTTGCCGAAGCTTCTCATGCCATGGCCGCCGGTGCACTCCTGGATACCGGTGTAGAGGATGTCTTCCAGAGAAGCGTAATACTTGCCATAGGCGTTCTTCTCCAGCGAATCCTTCAAAGCATCGGGCACATTGTCCAGAATGATGTCAGCGGAGAAGTAGACATTGCGCATGTGCCAGCCGGCCCAGCGGATGGCGGCCAGGAGGGAGGCATCGGGGACCTTCAGGTTGATGCGGTACTCCCACATGCCGCGCTCGTTCACGGTCTCCACGTCATACTCTGAGAAGTCATAGACGATGTCCGTGACGGGGGTCTTGACCACGATCTTAATGGTATCGGGATCCAGCATGCCGTGAATGGGGACCAGTGCGCCGTCGATCACCACGAAATACGTGGAGTCCACTTTCACGTCGATATGGGTGACCTCGCAGTCACAGAGGTCAAAGTCCACATCGGGCAGCTCGCAGTCAGGCCAGACATAATCGGGCACCTCGACCTCAGGGAGCTCACAGGCGGGCTCTTCGCACAAAGGCTCAGCGTCTGTATCCTGAGCGAACGCCGTGACGCTCAGCATGGTGCAGACAGCCAAGAAAACCGCCAGCCACCGGTTCAATCGGTTCATCTTCTTCATAACACACACTCCTTACGTTTCCTATGCTCTTCAGGCCGGCATAGGTGTATCTTCATACAACGCAGAATGATACTTATAATCACATCATATACCAACCGCAAAGGAAAAGCAATCGGTTTTTAAAATTTGTCTTTTTTTATTTATGTCAACGTCCCCCGGACATGGTTCCTGTCAGCATGTGAGGGGGAGCTTCCGCTCCCCCCCGCGCTGGCAGTTCATTGGCTTTACCGCATCCGGTCGCGCAGCTCCCGGACCTTTTCGACCCGGGCGGTCTTGAAATGGAAGAAGGGGCGCTCGGGCACCTGGAAAATCTCCACGGGGCGCTCGTTCTCCTCCAGCACCCGGTCCACCGCCTCCCGGATGTCTCCGGGGGCCACGCCCTTCTCCAGGGCCACATAGAGGTAGGGCAGGAAATAGCCCTCGTGCTCCGGGTCGGGCGCCGCCACGAAGAAGGCGTCCTTGACGCCGGGAATCCGGGCGTCGGAGACCTTGTTCTCCATGGACACCTCCAGCAGGATGCCGCCGCCGTGGCGCTTCTTTTCGCCGCGGCCCAGCACGTGGACGCAGCCGTGCTCGTCGATGAAGCCCTGGTCGCCGGTGTGCAGCCACTGGGTGCCGTCGCTGTGGGTCCGCAGGGTGGAGGCGTCGCTTGCCACGTCCTCGCCATAGCCCAGCATCAAGCCGGGGCCGGCGACGCAGAGCTCGCCGATCTCGCCGTAATCCAGCTCCTCCTCCGTGCCGGCCCGGAACACGCCCATGTTGTTCAGGGGGACGGGGATGCCCACGCAGCCGTCCCGGGCGGGGACGTCAAAGACGGGCATGACGCAGCCGGAGCCGGCCTCGCTCTGTCCATAGGAGAGGGTGTAGGGCGCAAGATAGTTGTGCTTGGCCAAAAAGGCCTTGATGTTCTCCAGCTGCACGTTGTTGACGGCC
>CAYWYW010000017.1:0-26622 GCA_964462715.1 uncultured Oscillibacter sp. | reverse complement strand
CGAGCTGGGCATCGACTACCGCACCCGGAACTATTTCGTGCTGGACGGCGTCACCGGCGACTATCTGGACGGCTCCGCTGGAGAGAATGCTCTCCCCCGGGAGCAGAGCCCCAATCTGCTGACCGCCCGGAACTCCGTGGTCTCCGGTGACGGCACCGCCGTGGGAGATGCCAGTGACATCACCGCCGATTACATGGATGTGGCCGTGCCGATCCTGGGGGACGGCAACGCCTTTATCATCTATATTCTGGACAACAAAGACACCGTCTCCGAGCTGAACAGCCAGCTTTCCCTGCTGATCATGCAGGCTCTGATCATCGGCCTTCTGATCTCTGTACTGCTGAGCTTTCTGCTGTCCAAGACCATGGTGGGTCCCATTGAGAAGCTGACCGCCGGCGCCGAAAAGGTGGCTGCCGGTGACTTCGACAGCGAGCTGCCGGTGGAGTCCACCGACGAGATCGGCATTCTGACCGGCACCTTCAACGAGATGGCCGGGGTCCTGCAGACCACTCTGGCCGCTATGGAGAACGAGCGCAATAAGCTGGACACCCTGTTCCTCCACATGACGGACGGCGTGGTGGCCTTCGACCACGAGGGCCGCCTGATCCACTGCAACCCCGCTGCCAACGCCCTGCTGCAGCAGACCGTGGAGCCGGACTGCACCTATGAAGAGCTGCTGGGGGACCTGCATCCCTTCCGGCAGGTGCTTGCCCTGCACCAGCCCAACTACGTGGCGGACGAGCTGCGGGTGGGAGAACGGACTCTGGAGGTCTACCTGGCCCCCTTCTCCGCCAAGGACCAGGGCGGCGTCCTGATCGTGCTGCACGATGTGACGGAGCAGCACCGCAACGAGGAACGGCGGAAGGAGTTCGTGGCCAACGTGTCCCATGAGCTCCGGACCCCTCTGACCAACGTCCGCAGCTACGCCGAGACCCTGCGGGACTCGGGCGGCGACATCCCTCAGGAGATGGCCAACAGCTTCCTGGACATCATCATCAATGAGACCGACCGCATGACCCATATCGTTCAGGACCTGCTGACCCTCAGCCGCCTGGACGCCGGCAACGCGGAGCTGGTGCTCTCCCGCTTTCCCTTCGGAGAGGCTATTGAGAGCGTGGCCCGGGCCAACGCCCTGAATGCCAAGCAGCGGGGCCACGAGCTGGTCTACGAGCCCCCCGAGAGCCTGCCTCTCATCACCGGCGACCGCAGCCGCCTGGAGCAGGTCATGACCAATGTGGTGGGCAACGCCATCAAATATACCCCTGACGGCGGCCACATCCGCATCACCGCCGGGTCCACGGAGGACACCGTCTGGATGGAGGTTTCCGACGACGGCATCGGCATCCCGGAAAAGGACCGGGAGCACATTTTCGACCGCTTTTACCGGGTGGACAAAGCCCGGTCCCGGGAATCCGGCGGCACCGGCCTGGGGCTCTCTATCGCCCGGGAGATCGCCCAGCGGCACAACGGTACCCTGGCCCTGATGCCCCACGTGGGCAAGGGCACCACCATTCGCCTGACGCTGCCCATCACCCAGAAGAAGGGCCCCGCCGCAGATGGTGAATAACCGTACACTTTAAGAGAGGAGGGGCGGCATGAACGACAAAAAGCGCAGGCACAGAGATTTTATTCAGAACCTCTCCATCGCCCTGCTGGCTGTTACCGCCGCCCTCCTGTTTGCCAACATGTATCATCTGGGCGGCGCTGCCGGAGGCTGGCAGTTGCTGTCCTCACCCGGTACGCAGGCACCGGCCAACAGCACCGGCCAGATCACCCCTCTTTCCGCACCGGTGCAGACTGTGGTCACGGGACCCTACGGCCGATTCGGCAGCGTGACCCTCACCACGGCGGATGAGGACTTCTCCCCTTTGCGCTCCCTGCTGGAGCAGGCTCTGGGCTCTGCCCGTACCGGGACTCCCTGCGGTACGGAGGAGTTTCTGGAGGCGCTGAAGAACACTTCCGTCTACTGTGACTTTCTCTCCCCCCTGCCCCTGACGGTGCTGGCAGATCTGGTGTGGACCTCCGGCGGCGACGAGACTGTCTATGCCCGGCGGCTGGCGGTGGCGGAGCGGGGGGACCGCGTGGTGCTGTACCTGTGGGACGGAGATGAGACCTGCCTCCGCTGTGACACCGCCCTGACGTCCGAGGACCTGTCGGACACCGTCAGCCAGTATGAGCTGGGCAACGCCCAGCTCGCTTTGGACGCCGCTATCACCCAGTATCCCTCTCTGGACCCCTGCTCCCTGTTCCTGGAGGAGGAACCGGCGCTGCCCACGCTGTCCGCCGCCCTTCCCCTGTCGGACACGGGCCGCCTGCTGACAGTAATGGGCTTCAATCCCAACACGCAAAACCGCTATCCGGATGCCAGCGGCACCCAGGTCATCATGGAAAACGGCCGCACGCTCCGCATCTATGCAGATGATACGGTCACCTATCTCAGCGGCGGGGACGACGTGCTGTCTGTTTCCGCCGACGGAGAGCTGCCCACGCTGCTGGAGGCCTCTCTGGGCTGCGGTTCCCTGCTGAACACCCTGCTGACCTCCGCAGGCGGAGACACGGCCGTCTGGCTGATGGACGTCCGCCGCAGCGGCACCTCTACGACCCTTTGCTTTGGCTATCAGGTCGGGGGCGTTCCCATCCGCTTTTCCGATGGGGAGCCCGCCGCAGAGATCACCCTCTCCGGCACCGCCGTCTCCTCCATGACCCTGCGCATCCGGCAGTACACCGCCCTGGAGGAGACCTCCCTGCTGCTGCCCCTGCGGCAGGCTCTGGCCATAGCCGCACGCCACCCCGGCACGGAGCTGACCATCGGTTATGTGGATAACGGCAGCGATACGGTCAGCGCCCAGTGGCTGGCGGAGTAATACGCATTTGAAAGGAGGCCGCCTGTTTGGACCGGTATCTTCTGAAAAATATCATCATTATCATTCTGGTGCTGGTGAACGGCTTCCTTTTGGGCGCTCTCACGGTGCGTCAGACTGCTGAGGACCGCTCCCGCCGCCAGGCGGAGGAGCAGTTGGTGGAGCTCTTCGCCGCTGACAGCATCACTCTGGACCCGGACGCCATTTCAGACGAGGTTCCCCCCGCCGCCCTCTCCTTTCTCCGCAGCACGGAGCGGGAGCGGGATGCGGCCGTCTTCTTTCTGGGCCAGGATCTGACTGAGGAGAACCGGGGCGGCGGCATCAGCACCTACACCGGCGCCGCAGGTACGGCCACCTTCCGCTCCAACGGCAGCTTTGATATCAAAGGTACCCTGGCCTCGAAGGATACGGAATCCCTCTGCCAGTCTTTCTGCCGTACCTTCTCCTACGGTCAGCCCGCCTTTCTCCTGGACCAGGACGGCTCCGGCAGCGGCTCTGCCGTCTACCGGCACAACAAGCTTCCGGTGTTCAACTGCACCGTCACCTTCACTCTGGAAAAAGGCGTTCTGACCTCCGTCAGCGGCACGCTGCTGCCAAAAGAGGGCAGCACCGCTTCGGAGGCCCATGAGCCGCTGACGGCTTCCGCCGCCCTGATCACCTTCCAGAAGGCTCACCGGGAAAGCGGCGCCGTTGGCTCCGCCATTACGGAAATGTACGCCTGCTATGAGTTGCAGAGCGCCGCCTCCTCCGCTCTGTCCCTGGTGCCCGCCTGGTGCGTTGTCACGGACATCACAAATTATTATGTAAATGCCATTACCGGAACGGTCACTTCCGGCTGAAATTTGCCGCTTTTTGGTTTTTCCGCTTTCCAAGGAAGGAAACGTTTGCATTTCCACGCCTGATGTGCTATGCTGTTCGTGTGTGTATGCCGTCAGGCGAATACGGTCCCCGTATGACCGCCGCGGCATCCCCGCGGGCCGGGCGCCGGTATGAAGTGCCGCCTGACGGGCAAACTGTCTTTACCAAAGCACAGCTGAATGCTGTAAGTCGTTTGAAGAGAGGGTCACCATCTTGACGAAATATATTGTACAGGGCGGAAAACCCCTGTTTGGAGAAGTAGAGATCAGCGGCGCAAAGAACGCCGCTGTTGCCATCATCCCCGCCGCCCTTCTGGTGGACGGCGTCTGCCGCATTGAAAACATCCCCCAGATCTCCGACGTCACCCTTTGCCTGAAAATTTTGGAGCAGTTGGGCGCCAACATCCGCAGCATCAACCGCCACACGGTGGAGATCGACTGCAGACATATACACTCCTCGAAAACCCCGCTGGATCCGGCGCGCTGCATCCGTGCCTCCTATTACTTTGTAGGTTCTCTGCTTGGCCGTTTCGGACAGGCTGAGGTTGCCATGCCCGGCGGCTGCAATTTCGGCGGCGTCCGGCCCATCGACCAACATGTCAAGGGTTTTTCCGCTCTAGGTGCCAAAGTGGTGGTAGAAGGCGGGTTCATCCACGCCTTCGCCAAGGAAGGAGGCCTAAAGGGCGCCAACATCTATCTGGACGTGGTATCCGTGGGTGCCACCATGAACATCATGATGGCCGCCGTTATGGCCGAGGGCAACACTGTCATTGAGAACGCCGCCAAGGAGCCCCACATCGTGGACCTGGCCAATTTTCTGAACTCCATGGGCGCCAACATCCGGGGCGCCGGTACTGATACCATTAAGATTCGGGGCGTTGAGCGGCTCACCGGCGGCTCCTATGCCATTATTCCCGACCAGATCGAAGCAGGCACCTATATGGCGGCGGTGGCGGCCGCCGGCGGGCAGGTATTGATTAAGAACATTATTCCCAAGCATATGGACTGCATCACCGCCAAGCTGGTGGAGATGGGCGTGGAAGTGGAGGAAAACGAGGACACCCTCCTGGTCCGCCGCACCGGCAAGCTGCAGAAGACCAACATCAAGACCCTTCCTTATCCGGGCTTCCCCACCGATATGCAGCCTCAGATTACTACTTGCCTCTCTCTGGCAAACGGAACCTCTCTGGTGACGGAGGGCGTCTGGGGCAGCCGCTACCGCTATGTGGACGAGCTGCGCCGCATGGGCGCCAACATCCAGGTGGACGACAAGACCGCCGTGGTGGAGGGCGTGGACCATCTCACCGGCGCCCCCATTCAGGCCTATGACCTGCGGGCCGGCGCCGCCCTGGTCATTGCCGCCCTGGCCGCCCACGGTCGGAGCGAGATCACCCAGGTCCAATACATTGAGCGGGGCTACGAGGACATCATCTCCAAGCTGCGGGCCCTGGGCGCCGATATCTGCTCCGTGGAGGAACCGGAGGAGTCTCCGGCCGCCAACGTGGGCTGAGCCGTTTCCCCATTTCAATCTGATGTTTACGTCCGCTGAGGAGGGCGACCTTTTTGGCGTTCTCCTCAGCGGGTGTTTTTTCACAAAAAGCGAGGTATTTTCTTGACCACCGTACATACACTGGCCAGCGGCTCCTCCGGCAACGCGTTGCTGCTCTCCTGCGAAGACACCCATCTGCTGGTAGACGCCGGCATCTCCTGCCGCCGCGTCACCGCCAGCCTGCGGGAACTGGGCCTGACCACCATGGACCTGAGCGCCATTCTGGTGACCCACACCCACGGGGACCATATCTCCGGGCTGCCGGTGCTGCTGAAGCACACCGCCTGCCCCGTCCGCGCCCTGGACCGCACCTGCCGGGAGCTGGAATACCGGCTGGCGGGCATCGGGGAGCGGCTGGTGCCCCTGGCCCCCTGCGTATCTGAACAGATCGGCGGCTGTGCCGTCACCGCCTTTCCCACCTCTCACGACGCCCCAGGCTCCTGCGGCTACCGCTTCGACACGGAGGACGGCAGCGCGGGCCTCCTGACAGACACCGGCTTCGTCACCGACGAGGCGGCGGACATCCTGCCGGGGGTGGACCTGGCGGTGCTGGAGAGCAACCACGACGTGGAGTGCCTCCGCAGCGGCCCCTATCCCTACTATCTGAAGCAGCGCATCCTGGGGGCGGAGGGCCACCTCTGCAACGAGGACGCCGCCCGGTTCGCCGTGACCCTGGCGGAGGCCGGTGCGTCGGAGCTGATCCTGGCCCATCTCAGCAAGGAGAACAACACCCCCGCCATGGCCTGGAATGCCGTGGAGACGGCTCTTTCCGCCGCCGGATTTGCGCCAATGCTGTCCGTGGCACCCCGGGACAGTCTGGGCCAGGCCCATATCGTATCCAGGAGGGCCGTATGCAAAAGGTGAGCATCATCTGCGTGGGCAAGATGAAGGAAAAATTCTATATCGACGCGGCAGCGGAGTATGGGAAGCGCCTCTCCCGCTTCTGTAAGCTGGAGATCCTGGAGCTGCCCGAAGAACGGCTGCCGGAGGACCCCTCCCCGGCCCAGATCGAGGCGGCACTGGCCAAAGAGGCCGACGCCATCCGGGCCAAGCTCCCACCTTCCGCCTTCATCTTCGCCATGTGCGTGGAGGGCAAGCTCCGGTCCAGCGAGGACCTGGCCCGCCTCATGGCGGACAGCGCCAGCCGGGGCGGCAGCCACCTGGTCTTTCTCATCGGCGGTTCCTTTGGGCTGCACCCTTCCGTGAAGGCACTGGCCGCCGAAAAACTCTCCATGTCTCCCATGACCTTCCCCCACCATCTGGCCCGGGTCATGCTGCTGGAGCAGGTCTACCGGGCGTACCAGATCAACGCGGGGAGCAAGTATCACAAATAATAGGGTTTATTGCCATTGGGCAGAGATTGGGGGTACGACAATGAAAAAGGAATCTTCTCCCGCTTTGTCCGACCAGGAGATTGCCAGGACGTGGAAGAGAAAGCGGCTGGCGATTTATCCCAGTGTTGCCGCGGGGCTCATCCTGATGGCTGCCGGTTTTCTTCTGCGGGATAATACGTTCGGGCTGCCGCTGATGGTAGCCGGAGCAGCTTTTGGCGTGATCGCCCGAGGGCTGAACACCTCCTGCCGCTGCTGCCCTCGCTGCGGGCACATCAACGCTCCCGCGCAGGGCATTCTGCACGGCTTTACCTGCACGCACTGCGGGTATACCATTTTGGGTAAATAATGGTTGATTCATGTCACATCATTCAGCCGAACAAACCGTCATAAAAATCGCGAATGATTAGGCCGGACTTCCAGTGTGTTTTAGAAAGTAGGAATCTTCTTGGAAAACGAAGCGCAAACCTCCACAAAGATGGCAGAACCCGCCATACGGAAGTCCATCGACGCCTGGGCGCGGCGCCGCCGTCTGCGGTACGTCCTGATCCCCGCAGGCATCCTGCTTCTAATTCTGGGACTTGCTCTACGGCATACGGTGATCGGCAAGATCCTGGCAGTCCTGGGCGCGATCATCGTTGGAATGTACCGAAGCAACGGCAGCCACTGCCCTGTCTGCGGTCATTACAACTTTGAGCGTAAGGGCCGGGAGTACCACTGCCGCCTCTGCGGCTTCGATCATTACGATATCTGATTGCTCCCCGGCATGGGGCTGACTTTGTGACGACCTGATACATTCAGTTACCATAAATCTAAGAGGAGGAACGAGAAAATGGATTTCATGAAAGAGTACGAAAAGTGGCTGGCCAGTCCCGCGCTGTCCGCTGACGAAAAAGCGGAGCTGGAAGCCATTCAGAACGATCCCAAGGAGATCGAATCCCGCTTCTTCGACCAGCTGGCCTTCGGCACCGCCGGCCTGCGCGGTACCATGGGCGTCGGCCTGTACCGGATGAACGTCCACGTCATCCGCCATGCCACCCAGGCCTTCGCCGAGGTGGTACTGGCAGAGGGGCCCGAGGCCGTGAAACGGGGCGTGGCCGTCTGCTTCGACTGCCGCAACAACTCCGATATTTTCGCCCGGGAGGCCGCCTGCGTCATGGCGGGCAACGGCATCCCCGTGCGCCTGTTCGAGTCCCTGCGCCCCACCCCCGAGCTGAGCTTCGCCGTCCGGGAGTACGGCTGCATTGCCGGCATCAACGTCACCGCCAGCCACAACCCCAAGGAGTACAACGGCTACAAGGTCTACTGGGAGGACGGCGCCCAGCTGCCCCCCAAGCACGCCGACGAGGTGGCCCGGAAGATGCGTGAGCTGGACGTCTTTACCTGCGTCAAGACCATGGACTACGACACCGCCGTGGCGGAGGGGAAGATCACCCTCATGGGCACCGAGACCGACGAGAAGTTCCTGGCCAACGTCATGGCCCAGGTCAACGACAAGGCCGTGGTGGAGAAGGTGGCCGACACCTTCAAGATGGTGTACACTCCCTTCCACGGCACCGGCTACAAACTGATCCCCGAGGCATTAAAGCGCCTGGGCATGAAGCACGTCATCTGCGTCCCCGAGCAGATGGTCATTGACGGCGACTTCCCCACCGTGGTCTCCCCGAACCCGGAGAACCCCGAGGGCTTCTATCTGGCGGTGGACATCGCCAAGAAAGAAGGTGCCGACTTTATCCTGGGCTCCGACCCCGATGCCGACCGGGTTGGCATCATGGTCAACACCGGCAACGGCGAGTTCAAGGTCATCTCCGGCAACCAGACCGGTGTGCTGATGCTGGACTATGTGATTGGCGCCATGAAGCGCGCCGGCAAGCTGCCGGAGAAGCCCGTGGCCCTGAAAACCATTGTCACCACCGAGATGGCCCGCAAGGTGGCCGAGGTCAACGGCCTCCAGAGCTATGACACCTTCACCGGCTTCAAGTTCCTGGCCCAGAAAAAGGACCAGTTGGAGGCTTCCGGAGAGGGCAAGGTGATCTTCGCCTACGAGGAGTCCTACGGCTACATGCTGGGCGACTACGTCCGGGACAAGGACGCCGTCACCGCCTCCCTGATTCTCACCGAGATGGCCGCCTGGTACGCCGATCAGGGTATGACCCTCTATGACGCCCTCCAGAGCCTGTATCAGAAGTACGGCTTCTACGCCGAAAAGACCTGCAACCTGGTGATGCCCGGTCTGGACGGTCTCAAGAAGATGGCCGCCCTCATGGCGGGTCTCCGGGCCCAGCCCCCCGTGGAAATCGCCGGCGTGGCCGTCCGGGAGCAGAAGGATTATCAGGACGGCAGCGTGGTGTGCGTGGCCACCGGCAAAAAGACCACCATGGAGCTGTCCAACTCCAACGTGCTGCGCTACGAGATGGCCGACGGCACCAGCCTCATTGTCCGTCCCTCCGGCACCGAGCCCAAGGTCAAGGTCTACATCCTGGCCAACGGCGAGACCAAGGAATCCTGCGATGAGAAGGTTGCCAAGTACGCCGTCTGGGCAGATACCCTGAAAGACTGACCGACCATATGCTGAACCGCCGCCCGAAACGGGCGGCGGTTTTTTTGCAGGCAGACGCATATACTCTTTCCGAGATCATCAGAAAGGATGTGCCCTTATGGAACAGCATTACCCCTTTTCCCTGCCGCCTCTGCCCTACGCCTACGACGCCCTGACCCCACAGCTGGACCAGCGGACCCTGCATTTCCACCACGACAAGCACTTCGCCGCCTATGTGGACAATCTCAACAAGCTGCTGGCGGACCAACCGGAATACCAGAGCTGGTCTCTGGAGCAGCTCTGCCGGGACTGGTGTCAGCTCCCCGACGACATCCGCCAGGGCGTCCGCAACAACGCGGGCGGCGTGTATAACCATGACCTGTACTTCAAGACCATGGCGCCTACTCCCGCCTCCGCACCCTCCGGGGACCTGGCAGGCGCCGTCACCCGGGACTTTGGCGATCTCCATGCACTGAAGGATGCACTAAAAGCCGCCGCTCTAGGGGTGTTCGGCTCCGGTTGGGCCTGGGTAGTCTTTGACCGGGAAGGACGCCTGTCGGTCCAGAAAACCGCCAATCAGGACACGCCCCTGCCCCTGTGCCCCCTGCTGACCTGCGATGTGTGGGAGCACGCCTACTACCTGCAATATCAAAACCGACGGGCTGAGTACTTTGAAAACTGGTGGCAGCTGGTGGACTGGCCCCGGATCTCGGAGACCTACCGGCAGCAGCGGAGCAGCCTCCCCCTCTGCTCTCACGCCTGAAGAGACGCAGCAAAAAGCGGCGCGGATTTCCCGATCCACGCCGCTTTATCCTCATCATCTGTTTTCCCGATACTTTGCCGCCTGGTCCTTCGCCCGGTCCAGCATCCGCACCAGCAGAGCCCTTGCAGAATCCACTTTGCCGGCGTCGATCAAGTCGATGGCGTCCTCAAGCGGACCGCACAGCATCAAAAACTGCAAATCCTTCTCGCGCATTGCTTTTTCATCCATGAGAACGCCCCCTTCCTTCTTTCGCGACTTACTTTACCACGTTTCCCTCTCAGATTCTGTCGAAGCGGTACACCGATTTCCTCTTTTTTCATTTTTATCTGTCGTGAAGAGTATCTGCTGAAAACGTTTCCTGCAATACAATACTCGAGGTTTTTTAAGAAGTCAAGCACTTTTCTGCTATTTTCCCCCCTGCTTTTTCAGTTCATTCCAGTCAGTTTTCCTGCAACAAAGCCACATTTCTCAAAAAAGATATGGGAGGACCATTTATCCCCCATTTTCAAGAAAGTCCATTATTGCAACACTTTAGTATTTATTAAAAGTCAAGTTGAATTTTACAATTGTATTGTAATATCGGTCTCAAGGGAGGGCATCTCCATGCTGCACGAACAGATCCGCCGCTTGCGCACAGCCCGCGGGATCACACAGGTCGAACTGGCCCACCGTCTGGGCGTCTCCAAGCAAAGTGTCTCCAACTGGGAAAGCAACAATATCCAGCCCTCCATCGAGCTTCTGGAAAGAATTGCGGACCTGTTCGGCGTCACTACGGACCATTTGCTGGGTCGGGAGCCGCTGCAGATGTTGGATGTATCGGGCCTGACGGCGCAGCAGATCGCCCACCTGCAAATGCTGATAGAGGACCTGCGTCAGCGGGAAAGCGAATCCTGAAAGCGGCGGCATATCCGCCGCTTTTTTGCACCAAGCCCTCGTCCCTGCGGGGGAACCGGGCTTGATGTGCAAAAACTCCATGCTCACCTGATTTTACATCCATTGTGGTGCGCCGCAGCGCATGAAGTTTTATAGCTTTTGACGGCGAAAATCCGTTGACAACCTTCCCCGTTTCCGATAATATATGATGTTGAATGAACACATGGAAGGAGAACGACGCATGAGCTTGCTGTTGACCGGCGGAGCCGTTTTTTTGAACGGAAGCTTTCAGAATATGGATGTGGCCATCGACCAGGGCCGTATTGTTTCCGTT
Organism: uncultured Oscillibacter sp.; assembly: GCA_964462715.1. Taxonomy (GTDB): domain Bacteria; phylum Bacillota; class Clostridia; order Oscillospirales; family Oscillospiraceae; genus Oscillibacter. The sequence goes on along the minus strand of CAYWYW010000017.1, from coordinate 15,515 downwards.
TCTTCCTCCCTGGCAAACGCCTCCGTCATTGAATTGCATAACCGTTTGATCGTCCCGGGTTTCGTTGATGTTCATGTTCATCTTCGTGAGCCTGGGTTTTCTTATAAGGAGACCATTTACTCCGGCACGGCGGCAGCCGCCGCCGGAGGCTACACGGCGGTCTGCGCCATGCCCAATCTGAAGCCGGTGCCCGACAATGCCGACGCCCTGGGCCTCCAGCTGGACCTGATCCGCAAAAACGCCAAGGTCCGTGTCTATCCCTACGGCGCCATCACCCGGGGCGAGAAGGGTGAAGAACTGGCGGACTTGGCAGAGATAGCTCCCGATGTAGCGGGCTTCTCCGACGACGGCCGGGGCGTCCAGTCCCGGGAGCTGATGCGGCAGGCCATGCTGCTTGCAAAACAGCTGGGCAAGCCCATCGTGGCACACTGTGAGGACGAGTCCCTGCTGACAAAGGGCTGGGCCATCCACGACGGAGACTTTGCCCGGCGGAACGGCTTCCCCGGCAACGACCCCGCCAGCGAGTGGAAACAGGTGGAGCGGGACATCCAGTTGGTGCGGGAGACCGGCTGCCGGTATCACGTCTGCCACATCTCCACCAAGGAGTCCGTGGCCCTGATCCGGGCCGCCAAGGCCGAGGGCCTGCCCGTCACCTGCGAGACCGGGCCCCACTATCTGGTGCTCACCGACGAAGACCTGCTGGACGAAGGACGGTTCAAAATGAATCCCCCCATTCGCTCCGCCGCGGACCGGGACGCCCTGGTGGCGGGCCTGCTGGACGGCACCGTGGACTGCATCGCCACGGACCACGCCCCCCACTCCGCCGAGGAAAAAGCCAAGGGCCTGCGGGGCAGCCTCAACGGCATCGTGGGGCTGGAGACCGCTTTCCCCATCCTGTACACCAATCTGGTGGAGACCGGCATCGTGCCTCTGGAGACCATTCTGAACGCCCTGTGCGTTAATCCCCGGCGCATCTTCGGCCTGCCGGGCGGCTCTTTGGAGGAAGGCCAGATCGCCGACGTGACGGTGCTGGACCTGAACCGGCCCCATGTCATCGACAGCAGCACCTTCCGCTCCCTGGGCCGGGCCACTCCCTTTGAGGGCTGGGGCGTCTCTGCCGCCGTGGCCATGACCATCTGCGGCGGGGAGATCGTCTACCATGACCTGAACACCCAGGAGGACATTTTATGAAAAAGTCTCTTTTTACCATGGAACATGCCCGGCAGTTGACGGAGGACACCTATGAGCTGGTGCTCTCCGGCGACACCACCGCCATCACCACCCCGGGCCAGTTCGTGAACATCGAGTTGCCCGGCAAGTTCCTGCGGCGGCCCATCTCCATCTGCAACTGGACGGAAGACGCCCTGATGCTGCTGGTGAAGGTGGTGGGCGAAGGCACGAAAGAGCTGGTGCGCTGCGTACCCGGCACGGAGCTGGACGTGCTCAGCGGCCTGGGCAATGGCTTCAACATGGACCTGGCCGGGGAACACCCGGTCCTGGCGGGCGGCGGCATCGGCATCGCCCCGCTGTACGGCCTGGCCCAGCGGATGCTGGAGCGGGGCCAGAACCCCACCATCGCTCTGGGCTTCCGCACCGGAAAAGACGCCTTCTATCTGGAGGAGTTCGCCGCCCTGGGCTGCCGCCTGCTGATCGCCACCGAGGATGGAAGCCTGGGCACGAAAGGCTTCGTCACCGACTGCATCAAAGCCGTACCGGAGTGCGACTATGTGCTCTCCTGCGGTCCTCTGCCCATGCTGAAAGCCGTCCACGCCCTGCCCCAGCTGAAGGACGGGCAGTTCAGCTTCGAGGCTCGCATGGGCTGCGGCTTCGGCGCCTGCATGGGCTGCACCGTGCCCACCAAGGACGGGTACAAGCGGGTCTGCAAGGACGGCCCCATCCTGTACAAGGAGGAGATCGTATGGTGAATCTCGCTGTTTCTCTGGCGGGCGTGGAGCTGAAAAACCCCATCATCCCCGCCTCCGGCACTTTCGGCTACGGCCGGGAGTATGCCGAATTATATGACCTGAACATCCTGGGCAGCTTCTCCTGGAAGGGCACCACCGGGGAGGCCCGGCTGGGCAATCCCCAGCCCCGCATCGCGGAGATGACCGGCGGCATGTTGAATGCCGTGGGATTGCAGAATCCCGGCATCGACGCCGTGATTGAGAAAGAAGTGCCCAACATCGCAAAGATTTTTCAGGGGCCCGTCATTGCCAATGTGGGCGGTTTCTCCCTGAAGGAATATGCCGAAAACTGCCGCAAGCTCAACGACGTGGAACAGGTCAAACTTCTGGAAGTGAACATCTCCTGCCCCAACGTCCACGCCGGCGGCAAGAACTTCGGCTGCGACCCAAAGGCCGCCGCGGAAGTGACCCGGGCGGTGAAGGCTGTCACGGACAAGCCCGTCTTTATGAAGCTGACCCCCAACGTCACCGACATTGCCGAGATCGCCCGGGCCTGCGAGGAGGCCGGGGCCGACGGCCTGTGCCTCATCAACACCCTGCTGGGGATGCGCATTGATTTGAAGTCCCGCAAACCCATCATCGCCAACCGCACCGGCGGCGTCTCCGGTCCCGCCGTGTTCCCGGTGGCGCTTCGGATGGTGTGGGATGTGTATGAAGCTGTTAAAATTCCCATCATCGGCTGCGGCGGCGTTTCCTCCGCTGAGGACGCCGCGGAGATGATGCTGGCTGGCGCGACGGCTGTGGAAGTGGGCGCCGCCAACCTGAAGGACCCCTACGCCTGCAAGACCATTGTGGAAAACCTGCCCGGTGTCTGTGAAAAGCTGGGCGTGACTAAGATTTCTGAACTGACAGGAGGAGCACATCATGGCTAAAGACGTTATCATCGCTCTGGATTTCCCCACCCGTGAGGACACCCTGGCCTTTTTGGACCGGTTCCCCGCCGGGGAGAAGCCCTTTGTGAAGATCGGCATGGAGCTATTTTACGCCGAGGGTCCCCAGATCGTCCGGGACATCAAGGCCCGGGGCCACAAGATCTTCCTGGACCTGAAGCTCCACGACATTCCCAACACCGTGAAGCGGGCCATGAATGTCCTCTCCCGGCTGGACGTAGACATGGTGAACCTCCATGCCGCAGGCGCCAGCGAGATGATGAAGGGTGCCCTGGAGGGCCTGACCCGTCCTGACGGCTCCCGGCCCATCCTGATTGCCGTCACCCAGCTGACCTCCACCGACGCCGCCGCTCTGAAAAACGAGCTGCTGATCGACGTGCCCATGGCGGAGACCGTCATGTCCTACGCCAAGAACGCCGCCGATTCCGGCCTGGACGGCGTGGTCTGCTCTCCCCTGGAGGCCGCTCTCGTCAAGGAGAAGTGCGGTGAGAACTTCCTCACTGTCACCCCCGGCATCCGCTTCGCGGACAGCGCCGTGGGCGACCAGAAGCGCATCATGACCCCCGAAAAGGCGGGCAAGTCCGGCTGCGACTACATCGTGGTGGGCCGCCCCATCACCCAGGCGGAGGACCCCGTAGCCGCCTACCGCAGAGCCGTGAAGGATTTCCTGGGATAACTCACGGTCCCACAAAACCATCGTTTATTTTAATCTAGGAGGATTTTACGATATGAGTCTGGAACACACCATCGCCCATGACCTGCTGTCCATTGGAGCGGTCTTTCTGCGGCCCGACAAGCCCTTCACCTGGGCCTCCGGCATCAAGAGCCCCATCTACTGCGACAACCGCCTGACCCTGACGGCTCCTGCGGTCCGCACCCATGTGGAGGAGGGCCTGGTGGACCTGATCTGCAAGCACTATCCCGAGGTGGAGGTCCTAATGGGCACCTCTACTGCCGGCATCGCCCACGCCGCCATCGTGGGCCACCTCATGGGCCTGCCCATGGGCTACGTCCGCTCTGGCAACAAGGACCACGGCCGCCAGAACCGCATTGAGGGCAAACTGCTGCCCGGCCAGAAGGTGGTCGTGGTGGAGGACCTGATCTCCACCGGCGGAAGCTGCATTGAAGTGGTGGAGGCCCTGCGGGATGCCGGCGCCGAGGTGCTGGGCATCGTGTCCATCTTCACCTACGGCCTGCAGAAGGGCCTGGACCGGATGGCCGCTGCTGATGTAAAGAATGTCAGCCTTTCCAACTTCGACGCCGTCTGCGAAGTGGCCGCCGACGAGGGAAAAATCCGTCCGGAGGATATTGAGCGTTTGAAGAAGTTCCGCGCCAATCCCTCCGATGAATCCTGGATCGGCTGAGAGGAGGAAATACCATGCCCAGAAATCTGATTGACATTGTAGACCTGTCCGTGGAGGAGATCAATGAGCTGATCGCCACCGCTGAGGACATCATCGAAAACCCCGCCAAGTACCAGGACGCCTGCGCCCACAAGCAGCTGGCCACCCTGTTCTTTGAGCCCTCCACCCGTACCCGCCTGAGTTTTGAGTCCGCCATGCTGGGTTTGGGCGGCAGCGTGCTGGGCTTCTCCTCCGCTTCCTCCAGCTCCACCGCCAAGGGCGAGACCGTGGGTGACACCATCCACACCGTCAGCTGCTACGCCGACATCATCGCCATGCGCCATCCCAAGGAGGGCGCTCCCCTGGCCGCCGCCCAGGTGGCCGAGGTGCCCATCATCAACGCCGGTGACGGCGGCCACAACCATCCCACCCAGACCCTCACCGACCTGCTGACCATCCACCGGGAGAAGGGCCGTCTGGACAACTTCACCATCGGCTTCTGCGGCGATCTGAAGTTCGGCCGCACCGTCCACTCCCTGGTGAATGCCCTGAGCCGGTACAGCAACATCAACTTCGTCCTCATCTCCCCCCTGGAGCTGAAGCTGCCCCGCTACGTGAAGGAGGAGGCTCTGAAAAAGAAGGGCATCCCCTACACCCAGACCACCGATCTGGAGTCCGTCATCCCCCAGCTGGACATTCTGTACATGACCCGTGTCCAGAAGGAGCGGTTCTTCAACGAGGAGGACTACCTGCGGTTGAAGGACAGCTACATCCTGACCCCGGAAAAGCTGGTCAGCGCCAAGCCGGACCTCTCCATACTGCACCCCCTGCCCCGTGTCAATGAGATCTCCGTGGCGGTGGACAAGGACCCCCGGGCCGCCTACTGGCGCCAGGTGAAGAACGGCAAGTTTATCCGCATGGCCCTGATCCTCAAACTGCTGGGCATCGAAGTGTAATTCTTTTTCTTGAAAGAAAAAGAATCAAAAAGAACTTTATTGCGTTACCAAGTCTTAATCTTCTCCAACTCTTACGCTCGACAACGAAAGCCTCTAAAAAGGAGTAACATATGAATATCGACAGCATCCAAAACGGCGTGGTCCTGGACCACATCCAGGCCGGCAAAAGCATGGACATCTACAAGTACCTCCATCTGGACGAGCTGGACTGCCAGGTGGCGATCATCAAAAACGCCCGCAGCGAACACATGGGCAAGAAGGACATCATCAAGATCGACTATCCCCTGGATCTGGACCTGGACGTGCTGGGCTACATTGACTCCAATATCACCGTCAATATCATCCGGGACGGCAAGCGGGTGGAAAAGAAGCACCTGGAGCTGCCCCACAAGCTGGTGAATGTCATCCACTGCAAGAACCCCCGCTGCATCACGGTCAGTGAGTCCCAGCTGGATGCCATCTTCCTGCTGAGCGACCCGGCTAAGCACACCTACCGCTGCGCTTACTGCGAAACGGCCATCGACAAGAAGTTTTAAGTGATCCGGCCCGGGGCCCTGCTCCGGGCCGGACACTTTTGAAGGACACGCTATGAAAGAGAGAAATCCCCACGCCCTCCGGGGCGTGGCCTGCACCGCTCTGGGCGGCGTTTGCTGGGGCTTTTCCGGCACCTGCGGACAATACCTGTTCTCCCGGTTCGATGTCAGCTCCCTGTGGCTGACCTGCGTGCGGCTGCTGGCGGGCGGCATCCTGCTGACCGTGCCGGCTCTGCTGCGGCGCTGGGACAGCGTTCTGGGTATCCTCCGGACGCCCAAGGACCTGCTGCGCCTCATTTGCTACGGCATCTGCGGCCTGCTGCTGTGCCAATACGCCTACATGACCGCCATCTCCTGCTCCAACGCCGCCACCACCACGGTGCTGCAAAACCTGGGGTTGCTGATCGTTATGGGCTATACCTGCCTCCATCGCCGCCGCCTGCCCTCCCGTCGGGAGGGCATCGCACTGGTGCTGGCCCTGACGGGCGTGTATCTGCTGGCCACCGGCGGCGACCCCGGCCACATGGCCCTCTCCCCCAGGGGACTGTTCTGGGGACTGGCCGCCGCCGTGGCCGTCGCCCTTTACACCCTGCTGCCCCAATCCCTCCTCTCCCGCTGGGAGCGGGACGCCGTTATCGGCCCGGGTATGCTCATCGGCGGCGTCTTTTTGAATCTGGCGGCCCGGAGCTGGACCTTCTCCGTCAGTCTGCCCATCCAGGGCTGGCTGGCTGTGGGCGCCATCGTCCTGCTGGGCACCGCCGCGGCCTTCTCCCTCATCATGCAGGGCATCATGGACGTGGGCCCCGCCAAGGCGTCCATGCTGGCCTCCACGGAGCCCGTCTCCGCCACCGTTTTTTCCGCCCTGTGGCTGGGGACCAGCTTTTCCACGACGGACCTCATCGGCTTCGCCGCCATCACTGCCACCGTCTTTTTGCTGGCAAAGTCCGACTGAACCGTTTTTTGCATGATGAAAGTTTTCTCCTGTATGCATCATTTCGGGGGTTTGAGGCGGTTTCAGGTAGTTTTTCCCTGTTTTTGCAGGCTTTGAAAATTTTCCTGCATTTTGGAAAATATTTTGCAATTTTACTTGCATTTCTCTCCTGTCCGCTGTATACTGCGGAGCGGAATCCAAGAGAGAAAGAGGGTCTTCCTGTGCGCCAAAATATCCACAGTACACCGGGCAGCTATCTGCTGGTGGCGGCTGCCGCCTGCTGCATGGGCCTGAGCTACGAGCTGTTTGTTTTTCCCAACGCCTTTGCCCCCGCCGGCATCAACGGCCTGGCTACCATCATCCAATACCTGTTCCACATCAGCATCGGCTATCTGTCCCTGCTCATCAACGTGCCGCTGATCCTGCTGGCGTGGAAAAAGCTGGATCGGGATTTCGCCCGGAAGAGCCTTCTGTTCGTGCTGGTCTTTTCCGGCGTGACACTGACGCTGAACCAAATGGACCTCCACGCCTTTACTTACCACACCGGCTCTTCCGCCATCCTGGGGCCCGTGGCCGCAGGCGTGGTCAGCGGCGCGGTCTACGGCGTGGTCATCCGGCAGAACGGCTCCACCGGCGGCACTGACATCGTGGCCGCCTGGGTCCACAAGCTGCACCCCGAGGCCAGCCTGGTATGGGTCATCTTTACCCTGAACGCCTCTGTCGCGGCCCTGTCCTTCTTCGTCTACGGCTATCAGTTCGAGCCGGTCATCCTGTGCCTGGTCTACTGCTATCTCAGCTCCCGCATCAGCGACAGCATCCTGAAGGGCGGCAAGACCGCCCTGAAATTCGAGGTCATCACCCAGCACGCCGATGACCTCTCCGCCCGGCTGCTTCAGGAGCTCCACCACGGCGTGACCGTGCTGCCCGCCCAGGGAATGTATTCCGACACCCCCAAGTCCCTGCTGATCTGCGTGGTCAACCGCCACCAGATGGTGCGGTTCCAGGACATCCTGCGCCAGTTCCCCGACACCTTCGCCTATGTCTGCGGCGTCAATGAAACGCTGGGCAATTTCAAGCGCATCACCCAATGACTGCCGCGCAAAAAGCCTCCGCGCCTTTCAAGGCGCGGAGGCTTTTTATCGTCGGGGACACAGCCGGAGCGGCGGTCCCACATCCATATGCGGTTAGTGGTGGCTCCCTATCAGAGGCCCCGCCATTCCTCGGGGCGCAGGCGGCTCAGATCGTGCTCGGCCCGGTTGATCTCCGCCAGCATGGCGGCCTGATCGCCGTTGAGGGTGCCCTTCAGCACCAGGTAGTTGCTGGCATGGTTCATGCGGAACACGCTGCCGGGGCTGTCCAGGTTCTCCACCAGCAGGCGGGTCTCCTCAAGCACCTGGGGCTGGGTCAGAAGCTGGAATTTTCCCTCACAGACCCAGTCGTACAACGGCGTACCCGGCTCCACCATCAGCGTCAGCATGCCGATATACTCCGGGTTCATGGCGTTGAAGGCCCTGGCGGTCTCAATGGCGTGCTGCTCCAGCAGCTCCGGCCCGCCCAGGCCGGTGATGGCGGTGACGGACAGGGCGATGCCGTTCCGGCGGACCTTTTGGCCCATCTCGATGATCTCCGCCGCGCTGTGGCCCTTCCGCATCAGCTTCAAAACCTGGTCGCTGCCGGACTCCAGGCCCATGTAGACCATGGTGAGGCCCTTGGCCCGGAGGGTCTGCAGCTCCTCGTCGGTCCGGATGCGGATGGAGGCGGGAGAGGCGTAGCTAGTGACCCGCTGGCACTCCGGGAACAACTCCCGGACGGTGTCCAGAATGGTGTACAGCTCGCTGGCCTTCCGCACCAGAGCGTCGCCGTCCGCCAGGAACACCTTGTCCACATGGCGGTATCTCTGGCGGGCCATATGGAAGTCCTCCAGCACCTCCTCCAGAGGCCGCAGGGCAAACCGCTTTTCCTTGTACATGCTGCAGAAGGCGCAGGTGTTGTGGCTGCATCCGTAGGTCACCTGGACGATGAGGCTGTACGCCTCAGAGGGGGGACGGTAGACGGCTCCGTAATATCTCATGGGGTCCTCCATTATCATGATGGCTTCGTTGCCATGCGCCAAAGCGCAAGCTAAGCAAGGCTTGGAAGCGCGTTAAAATTCTTTTTGATTCTTTTTCCTCTGCGAGGACGTACTCAACTAAGAGTTTGCTTCACAAACTCAGGTGTCGTTACAGTCTTTTAAGAAAAAGAATCATACGCCCAGCTTCTCCAGAGCGGCCATTTTCAGGCAGGTGCAGAACACGGCGATGGCCTGCTCCAGCTCCTCCACGGGAGGCAGGGACGGCGCGATGCGGATGTTGGAATCCTGGGGGTCCTTGCCATAGGGGAAGGTGGCGCCGGCACCCGTCATGGTGACACCGGCTTCCTTGCACAGGGCCAGGGTCCGCTTGGCAGTGCCGGGCATGGCATTCAGGGACACGAAGTAACCGCCCTTGGGACGCCGCCAGGAGGCAATCTCCAGAGGCGCGATTTCCCTGTCCAGGGCATCCACCACAGCCCGGAACTTGGGGCCCATGATGGCGGCGTGCTTCTTCATCAGCTCCAGGGTATGGGCCTTGTCCTTCAGATACAGAACATGGCGCTGCTGGTTCACCTTGTCGAAGCTGATGGTCTGGACGGTCAGCAGATTCTCCATGTAGGTCATGTTGGCCTCAGAGCAGGCAAAGCAGGCAACGCCCGCGCCGGGCAGGGTCACCTTGGAGGTGGAAGCAAACTCAAAGACCATATCGGGGCTGCCGGCTTCTTCGCACAGAGCGAGGATGTCCGGGAACTCCACATACTCGCCCTCGAACTCGTGGATGCAGTAGGCATTGTCCCACATCAGCAGGAAATCCGGCGCGGCGGGCTTCATGGAGGCGATGCGGCGGATGGTCTCGGCGGAGTAGATGATGCCGTCTGGGTTGGAGTACTTAGGCACGTTCCACATACCCTTCACCGCCGGGTCCTGAATTGCCTTCTCCACGGCGTCCATGTCGGGGCCCTCATCGGTCATGGGGATGGTGATCATTTCAAAGCCAAAGGACTCGGTGATCTTGAAGTGGCGGTCATAGCCGGGAGCAGGGCACAGCCACTTCACCTTCTCCTCCTTGCACCAGGGCTTCTCACTGTGGAGCAGACCGTGGGTATAAGCCTTTGAGATGGTGTCATACATCAGCTGCAGGCTGGCATTGCCACCCACAAACACCTGCTCGGGTTTGCAGCCCAGGATGTCGGCGAACAGCCGCTTGGCGGCGGGGATGCCGCTCATCTCGCCGTAGTTGCGGACGTCGATACCGTCAGACACATAGTCCTCCGGGTTCTGCATCAGGCCGAAGATATCGCTCACCAGGTCCAGCTGCGCCTTGCCGGGCTTGCCGCGGGCCATATTCAGGTTCAGGCCCTTTGCCTTCAAATCATCGAATGCCTTCTGCAGGCGGGCGTATTCCGCTCTACGCTCTTCCGCACTCATCTGGGAGTATGTCATAGTAGGTCATCCTTTCCTCTGTTGTATTTCCATGAATTTTTTATACAGTATACCTTATATCCCGCATTCCTTGCAAGATGTGTTTCACTGGCAAATTCCACACAAAAAGGCCGTCCCCCGCCGTTTTTTCCGGCGGGGGACACGGGACCTGCAACGATGGCTTCTCCTATTACAGGAAGTACCGCCGAAGGTCAGCCGGAACAGTGCTCCGCACCGTCGGACTCTCCGGCGCAGGCGATGGTTGTGTCACCGTGCTCCACCGTTACCCCGAACCGGATGGGGACAGACACGCAGACCCGCTGAGTGACTGTCACGATACAGGTCTTACCATCCTCCGCCGTTTCGCATCTGACCTTGGGCGTGCCCTGGCAGGTGACGACGGCTGTGCCCACGGCTGCCGTGGGAGTCAGCGTCAATTCCTGGGCCACATCCACACATTGCATTCCTATTTTATTGCATCCGCCGACAGGACAGGATTCCTCCCCCTGGTAGGGCAGGATAGGCTCATGCTCATAGGCCTCATTGATTCTCAAAAGGATCCCTCGTTTCCCGGAGATTGTACCCGACAGGATACGCTCCATTCTATGCGGGAGCCTCGCCCCATGTCCCTGTCAGGGGACGGAATGACGGTTCCAAAACTCCGCTGCCAGGTGGGCCAGCACCTCCGGAGCCTCCACATTGACCTCATGTCCTGCGTCCCTGATCCATTGCAGCTCAGCTGAAAGACGGTCTGCCAGTTCCCGGGCCACCCGCCGGTTTGCCCGGTCCCGCTCTCCGCAAACCACCAGCACCGGACAGGCCAGCTTCTCCAGTGCTCCGCTGAGATTCAGAGACAGCATGGAACCTGTCAAGCGAAGCATGTCCCGTTTTCCCAGTCCCGCGCCCCGGAAGGCCCTCTCTGGCATCAGGCGGAACACCACGCTCTGGAACCGCAGCAGCCGGACCGGTATCCGGTACTGGGGCGCGATCAGGAGCAGAGACGCTACCCGCTCCGGGTGGCAGAGCGCATAGTCCAGTGCCAGGACCGCCCCCAGGGAAAGGCCGCACAGGTGCACAGGTTCTGGTGTCTCCTCCAGGGTCTGGACCAGGGTCTCATACAGGCGGGGATAAACAGGGTCCTCCAGCCCACGGAATAAGTCCGGGCAGCGGATGCCATCACAGTCCGGCAGGGCGGCAACCATCCGCCTCCATGCGTCTGGCGTCTGCCCCAGCCCGTGCAACAGGATTCGATCCATTGCTTCACTCCTTTCTGTTTTTTCAGTGTATCACAGTCCAGGCACCCTTGCAAAGAACAGCCTGTATTCCCTACAAAAACAGGTTCCCCTTTATTTACAAATGTGCTATACTATAAAATCATGTAAATTCTCAGGAAAGAAAGGCGAACACAGCACGATATGGACGAAAAGCAGGAACAGAAATTTCAAGAAATGACCACCGCGCCCGTGGGGCGTCTGATCTGCAGACTGGCGTTTCCCTGTATTATCAGCATGCTCATCACCTCGTTTTACAACATGGCGGATACCTTCTTCGTGGGTATGCTGAAGAGCAACGCGGCCACCGGCGCCGTGGGTGTGGTGTTCTCCATGATGGCTATTATCCAGGCCACCGGCTTCTTCTTCGGCCACGGCAGCGGCAACTTCATCTCCCGGGAGCTGGGAAAGCACAATTATGAGGACGCCTCCAACATGGCCGCAACAGGCTTTTTCTCCGCTCTGGCCTTCGGCCTGCTGATCTGCATGCTGGGCCAGTTCTTTCTGGAGCCTCTGGCCTATCTGCTGGGTTCCACAGACACCATTTTGCCATACGCAAAGGCTTATCTGCGGGTGATCCTCCTGGGCGCCCCCTGGATGACGGCCTCCCTGGTACTGAACAACCAGCTGCGCTTTCAGGGCAGCGCCTTTTACGGCATGATCGGCATTGCCAGCGGCGCGGTGCTGAACATCGGGCTGGACCCTCTCCTGATCTTTGCCTTTGACATGGGGGTGGCCGGTGCCGCCTGGGCCACCATCATCAGTCAGTTTGTCAGCTTCTGCCTGCTGCTGGCCGGCTGTTTCCGGGGCGGCAACCTGCACATCCACATCTCCCGGGTCCAACTGAAGTGGTCCTACTACGCCATGATCGTCAAGGGCGGCCTGCCCTCCCTGGCCCGACAGGGCCTGGCCAGCGTGGCTACCATCTGCCTGAATCAGGCGGCCCGTTCCTACGGGGACGCCGCCATTGCCGCTATGAGCGTGGTGCAGCGCATTGCTATGTTTGGTGCCTCCACCATGATTGGCTTTGGCCAGGGCTTCCAGCCCTTCTGTGGCTTCAACTACGGCGCCAGGCTCTATGACCGGGTGAAGAAAGCCTTCTGGTTCTGCTTCAAGAGTTCCACCGCTTTCCTGCTGGCGATCTCCGTCCTGGGCTTCATATTTGCTCCCAATCTGGTGGCCCTGTTCCGGGATGACCCGGAGGTTATCGCCATCGGCGCCGCCGCCCTGCGGTTCCAGTGCATGACCTTCGCCGCCCACGGCTGGGTAGTCATGAGCAACATGATGCTCCAGACCATCGGCCGCACGGTGCCCGCCACCTTCCTGGCCATGGCCCGACAGGGCATCTTCTTCATTCCCCTGGTATGGCTTCTTTCCTCTACGCTGGGCCTTCTGGGCATCCAGATGACCCAGATGGTCTCTGATTTTCTGACCCTGGCCTGTGCCATTCCCATCCAGTTCCACGCCCTGCGGACCCTGGACCGGCAAGACCGGTCCGATCTGTGAGGTCTTTGGACCAATAACAGGCAACCGCCCCCTTGTGGGGCGGTTCTTTTACGTCTTTCCGCAAACGCTTGCGTTCACTTTTGTGAAAGCGTCAATTTTTCTATGGCAGCAATTGTTGAAAACGCCAATTTTCCCTGAGGTACTTGACATTATAAATGCTTTCATCCATAATATGCACATCTCAAGGGAGGAAAGCCTTGATTTTTATTTCCTCTTTTTCCGAAAACGTTTGCGATAAAGGCAACCATTCATCATTGAGAAGGGATGTGTAAAAACAACCATGGCACTGTCCTTCTGGATCCTGATCGCGCTGGTCTTTGTATTTACGTACGTCAATGGCTTCCATGACGGGTGCAACGTCGTCGCCACTCTGATCGCCAGCCGCGCCATGAAACCACACCCGGCACTGGCCTGGGCCGCCGTCGTGGAGTTTCTCTCCCCCTTCGCCATTCTGGTGGTGGGCTCCAGCGTATCCGATACCATTAAAAAGTTGGTAGGCGAATCCTTCTACACAGACCCGGGCATGCGCAGCACTGCACTGGCTTTCATCACAGCAGGCATCCTGGCCGCCATTCTGTGGAACGTCACTACCTGGCGTTTTGGGATTCCCGCTTCCTCTTCCCACGCGCTGATCGGCGGCGTGGTTGGGGCGGGTCTGGCGGCCTTCGGCACCGGCGCCATCTCCTGGAGCTATTTCTGGGGCCGGGTGGTGCTGATGATCTTCCTGACCCCCGCTATTAGCTTCGTTGTTGGCTTCCTGATCTTGAAGTTCCTCTTACTGCTGACACGAAACGCCGGTGTGGGCGTGAACAAATTCTTTACTTATGCCCAGTGGCTCAACATGACCTTCCTGGCCTTCAACCACTCTTTCAACGACTCGCAGAAATCCATCGGCATCGTGATGATCCTGCTGGGCATCTATGGCGGCAGTGCAGACGCCATTCCCGTGTGGACCATTGCCTGCGCCGCCCTGTGCCTGTCCTGCGGCATTGCCTTCGGCGGCTTCAAGATCATCAAGACCGTGGGCACCGGCATCTATAAAGTACAGCCCATCCATTCTTTCGCCTCTCAGCTCACCGCCGGCGCGGTGATCCTGTCCGCCTCCCTGCTGGGCGCCCCTGTGTCCGCCAGCCAGATCGTATCCTCCTCCATCATGGGCGTTGGCTCTGCGGAGCGGTACAAGGCCGTCCATTGGAATGTGGCAGGCAAGATTTTGACCTCCTGGTTCATCACCATCCCTATCGCCGGTACACTGGGTGCCCTTCTCTACTTTGGATTCGCTACGATTTTCTGACAAAGAGGTGCGTTACACGATGTTCAAACGGAAAGAAAGTCTCAATTTCTACACCCTGCTGATCCAGCAGGCGCGGGTCATCCGCGACGCGGTGGAGGCCCTCTGCGACTTCTGCCAGGACCCCACCCAGGAAAAGGGAGATTTTGTCAAGGTCAAGGAAAAGGAGGCGGACACCATCCGCCGCCAGCTGGTGGAGGACATCAACCGCACCTTCATCACCCCTATTGACAGGGACGACCTGTACCGGCTCTCCACCTCTATCGACGACCTGGCTGACTACGCCTGGACCACGGTGAAGGAAGTCCGCATCTATGACATCCAGCCCGACGAACACCTGCTGGCCATGGCCCAGACTCTGCTGAAGATGGCCGACGGTCTTTTGATCTGCACGCAGAAGCTGGAAAAGGACCACGCCGGCGTGGCCGCAGAGGCCACCAGAGTCAAGAAGCTGGAAAATGCCCTGAATGTGCAGTTCCATCAGTCCATCGCTGAACTGTTCGAGACCGATGACATCAAGAAGATCCTGAAATACCGGGAGATCTACAGTCACATGAACCACGCCGCGGATAAAGGTGATTTCAGCGCCGACATCCTGCTGGACATCGTGGTCAAGCTCTGAACCTGTTTCCCCGCAGCGTGGCCGGAACCGCGCTGTCTTTTCTCCTTCCTTCCTATGGCCCAGGCCCCGTGCTTTGCAAAAAGCGCGGGGCTTGGGCGTTTCATCGGAAGGGCTTCGAAAAAAGTGTCTGTTTTCCTTGTTAAAAAGCAAACGTTCATTGACTATGCGGTGTGTTCTGCTGTAAAATACAGTCAAGGATGCTTCAAACCTATGGCAAACGATTACCTGTGTTTGTGTGTCCCCACACAGTCCCCTTCTCCCAAGGGGATCGGCGTATTCCATGATTTTGCGCTCCGCTCTTTTCCGGAGCCCGGCGCTCATTTTGAAAAGGAAAGGAAGACACACCCCATGAACGAGAAAAATTTGAAAGTTCTGGCGGCCGAGATCCGGCTGGAGACCCTGAAGGTCATCCACTCCCGCGGTTTCGGTCATGTGGGCGGCTCCATGGACCTGGCGGACCTGATGGCCGTTCTGTACGGCGAGGTCATGAAATTCGATCCCAAGAATCCCCGCTGGGAGGACCGCGACTGGCTGGTCCTGTCCAAGGGTCACGCTGGCCCCGTGGCTTACGCCACCTTCGGCCTGATGGGCTTCTATCCCATGGAGGAGGCCTATACCCTGAACCAGCCCGGCACCAAGTTCCCCAGCCACACTGACCGGAAGCTGACCCCCGGCGTGGACCTGACCACCGGCTCTCTGGGCCAGGGCGTCTCCA
>CAYWYW010000016.1:0-27492 GCA_964462715.1 uncultured Oscillibacter sp. | reverse complement strand
CGGTTCCCGGACATGAGCCCTGTCTACACCCCCGCTCTGCGGGAAGCGGCCCGGAAAGCCGCGGAAAATCTTGACATCCGGCTGCAGGAGGGTGTATATATGTACTTCCCCGGTCCCCAGTACGAGACCCCGGCGGAGGTCCGGGCCGCCCGCATCCTGGGAGCCGACGCGGTGGGCATGTCCACCGTGCCGGAGGCCATCGTGGCCGCCCACTGCGGGATGAAGGTGCTGGGCTTCACCCTGTGCACCAACATGGCCGCCGGTGTTCTGGACCAGCCCCTGGACGGCGATGAGGTCATCGCGGCGGGTATGGCGGCAGGCCCCAGATTCACCGCTCTGGTAAAGGCCTGTCTGGCAGAGGTATAAAGATTTTCCGCCAGCCATACATTAAAGAGAACTCCCCTGCGCATTTTTCTGTGATTTCGAGGTAATCTGTTCATGTCGAAACAAAAAAAGCAGTCCTTCCTGGGCGGCGCCGCCATTCTGACGGCCGCGGTAGTCATCGTCAAGCTCATTGGCGCGGTCTACAAGCTCCCGCTGAACAACATTCTGGGCAGCGTGGGCAAGACCTACTTTGACACCGCCTATCTGATCTACAACTTCCTGATGATCTTCTCCACAGCGGGCCTGCCCCTGGCCATCTCCAAGCTCACCAGCCAGGCACACGCCCAGGGCCGGGAGAACCAGAAGCGGAAGATCTTCAGCACCTCCGTGTGGCTGTTCTTCATTCTGGGTCTGGCGGGCTCCCTGCTGATGTTCTTCGGCGCGGAGCAGCTGGCGGCCTTTGAGGAGAACCCCATGGCCGCCCAGGCCATCCGGGCGCTGGCGCCCGCGGTGTTCTGCGTGTGTCTGCTGGCCTGTATGCGGGGCTACACCCAGGGTCAGGGCAACATGAAGCCCACCGCCATCTCCCAGGTGCTGGAAGCCCTGTGCAAGGTCTGCATCGGTTTGCCCCTGGCATGGTTCATCCTGCGGAAATGCCAGGAGCCGGCCATCTCCCAGCAGCTGGCGCAGACGGGAAGCGACGGCGTGGAATACGTGGCCGCGGGCGCCATTCTGGGCGTCACCGTGGGCACCATCCTCTCCCTGGCCTTCCTGATCGTCTATCTGGTGACCCACCGCGGCAAAACAGAGGGACTGGACACCCCCGATCCCAGCGGCGCCATTATGAAGAGCGTCCTGGCCATTGGCATCCCCATCACCCTGGGCAACTCCGCCCTGGGCATCATCAACCTGATCGACACCAAGATCGTCATGGGCCAGCTGCAGAACGCCCTGCTGCTGAGCGAGACGGAGGCCGCCCTGCTGAACGGCCAGTACCGCATGGCCATGGATATGCCCAACATGGTGGCTTCCTTCGTCTATCCCGTCACCATGAGCCTGATCCCCTTCGCGGCGGCAGCCATGGCCCAGAAGGACACCGCCAAGGCCAACAGCATCATCTCCTCCGCCTTCCGGCTCATTGCCATCCTGGCCCTGCCGGCGGGCGTGGGTCTCTCTGTGCTGTCCACCCCCATCATGCGGCTGCTTCTGCCCACCCAGCAGGAGGACGCCCTGGCGGCGGGCCCCCACCTGCAGATCCTGGGCATTGCCCTGGTCTTTATCTGCCTGATGATCCTGACCAACGCCATATTGCAGACCTACGGCAAGGAGAAGCTGCCCATTTTCACCGTCATCGCCGGCGGCGTCACCAAGATCGTCATGAACTACATCCTGGTGGGCAACCCCGACATCAACATCCACGGTGCGCCTATCTCCACGCTGTGCTGCTACATGGTCATTGTGGGACTGAACCTGTTCTTCGTGTGGAAATACTCTCCGGAGAAGCCCAGGTATCTCCAGATCTTCCTCAAGCCCGTGGCTGCCTCTTTGCTCATGGGCGCCGCCGCCTGGGCGGTCCACGGCTTCGCGGCCCGGGCCCTGGCCGGACACTCCGCTTATCTCGCCAACGCCGCCGCCACCTTCTGCGGCATCCTGGCGGGCGTGGTGGTCTACGCCGTCCTGGTCATCGCCCTCCGCATCCTGCGGGCGGAAGATGTACAATCCATTCCCCACGGGAAGACGCTTATTAAACTTCTGCACTTAAAGTAAAAAACTTTGAAGTTTCAAGGCTTGCACCGTTGAAATTTCTTGCAAAGGCGGTCAATCTATGGTAGATTTTCAATATAAGAACCGCTATGACTGGGAGGACTTCCTGGAGATCATGCGGTTGCTGCGCTCCCCGGGCGGCTGTCCCTGGGACGCCGAACAGACCCACCAGTCCATCCGGCGGAATTTTCTGGAGGAGACCTATGAGGTCCTGGACGCCCTGGACCGGGACGATCCCCACGCCATGTGCGAGGAGCTGGGGGACGTTTTGATGCAGGTGGTGTTCCACGCCCAGATTGAAAAGGAACTGGGCCGGTTCACCATGGATGATGTGGTCAACGAGATCGCCCAGAAAATGGTCTACCGCCACCCCCACGTGTTCGGCGGCACCATGCAGGCGGACACCAGCGAGCAGGTCCTGGTAAACTGGGAGGTCCTGAAACGCCGGGAAAAGGACCAGCGGTCCACGGCGGACGCCATTGAGGCCATCCCCCACACCCTGCCTGCTCTGTGGCGGGCGGAGAAGACCCAGAGCAAGGCCGCCAAGGCGGGCTTCGACTGGGACGGAGCCATTGGTGCCCTGGAGAAGCTGGAGGAGGAAGTACGGGAGCTGCGGGTGGCCCTGGAGACCGGCAAGGCTGTGGATGATCCCCACGGTATCCGGGAGGAAGTGGGCGACACCCTCTTCATGGCCGCTAAGGTAGCCCAGTCCTTCCAGGTGGACCCGGAGGACGCTCTCCACCGCGCCTGCGACAAATTTGACGCCCGCTTCCGCCTGGTGGAGGAGGCGGCGGACAAGCCTCTGGCGGACTACTCCCAGGAGGAGTTGCTGACCCTCTGGCGGGCCGCCAAGGAGCAAGAGTCTTAACACGCGATACGCGTTAAGAAATAAATGCTGTTGAAACAATTTTACAGGAGGATACAATCACATGAACAAAGCTGAACTGATCAATGCTGTTGCTGCTACCGCCGAGGTTTCCAAGAAGGACGCCGAGGCTGTTGTTTCCGCCACTCTGGACGCCATCACCGCCGCCCTGACCGAGGGCGAGAAGGTCCAGTTGGTGGGCTTTGGCTCCTTCGAGGTGAAGAAGCGCGCCGCCCGTATCGGCCGCAACCCCAAGACCAAGGAGTCCATCGAGATCCCCGCCTCCGTGGTGCCCGTGTTCAAGGCCGGCAAGGCTCTGAAGGACGCTGTCAGCAAGTAAAGAAAGGACTTTGCCCCCCCCCTTTAGATTCCCCCACCAGTGACGTCGGTCACTGGTGAACGCCGCCCAAGGCGCCTGGGGTCAAGGAATTTTCGGCAGGCACACGCCCCAGGGCGGCTTCTCCTGCCGCTTTGCGGCAATTCACCTTCTGTCCTGCCGAAAATAATTGGACTTTCTTCTTTCGCCGCTGGCGAAAGAACTGGGGGAACCACAGGTTCCCCCTAGCCCCCTTCCTGGGGCGGCCACGGGCCGCCCGGGACGGGGGCCTTTGATTTTGGAGGTTGCTTCTATGCGTTTGGACAAATATTTAAAAGTCTCCCGGCTCATCAAGCGGCGGACCGTGGCCAACGAGGCCTGCGACAACGGGCTGGTGCTGGTCAACGACAAAGCCGCCCGGGCCTCCTACGATGTGAAGGAGGGTGACCAAATCACCCTGCGCTTCGGCGCCCGCACCGTCACCGTGGAGGTCCTCTCCGTGCAGGAGACGGTCAAGCAGGCGGACGCCTGCACCCTGTACAGGGAGATCGGCCGGTAGCATATTTCCCCTCCCCCTCCCATAGGATATGGACAGGGGGAGGGCTGAACATGATGAAGGATTACAACAACACCGTACCCGCCGCGGAGCACCGGCTGGAGCTGGTTGGGCGGGAGCGGCTCACCGTCTCCGGTGTGGAGGATGTGGACCGCTTCGACGAGACCGGCATCGTCATGTCCACCTCGGCTGGTACCCTGGTGGTCACGGGAGAGGACCTGCACATCGGCAAGCTGTCCCTGGACGGCGGCGAGCTCCATGTGGACGGCCGCATCGACTCCGTGACCTATGAGGACGAGGGACGGAGCCGGGGCGGCTTTTTCAGCCGGCTGTTTGGCTGACCATGGGGAACCAGGTCTCTCAGCAGCTGCTGATCTTCGGCCAGTCCATCCTGCTGGGCCTGGCCCTGGGTTCGCTGTATGATCTGCTGCGCCCCTTTCGGCTGCGGCTGCCCCGGCTGACCGCCCCGCTGGACGCGGCCTATTGTCTGGCAGCAGGCGCCGCCGTCTTCTCCTTTCTCATGAAGCGGGGCGGCGGGGAGCTGCGGGGCTTTATGGTGCTGGGCACTGTGGGCGGCGCGGTGCTGTTTTTCTGCGCCTTCTCCCAATGGCTGCGCCCCATCTGGGACTTTTGGGCGGACACACTGGCGTTCTTGGTATATTTGTTGTCTTTTCCCGCTCTCTGGGCGAAAAATTTCTGCGAAAAAATGGGCCGGCGCGGAAAAAATCTCTTTTATTTTGCGAAAAAATGCTATACAATAAGAAAAACTGAGCGCATGTGCGTATCACGCGGAGGTGAGGATCATGGCAGACAAGCAGCGCGCAAAAAAGCAGCCGCGTCCCCGGAGCGGCTTTCTGACCAAGGTCGTGATCCTGGTACTGCTGGCCGCTATCGGATGGCAGCTGTACGGTCTCCGGGACCAACTGAAAACCGCCCAGGAGGAAAAGGACCGGTACGCCGCGGAAGTGGCGGCACAGCAGCAGAAAAACGACGCCCTGGCCGCTGATATCGCCGAAGGTCCCACCGAGGAAAAGATCGAAGAGATTGCCCGGGACGAACTGGGATACGTTAAGCCGGGAGAATATATCTTTGAACCGGGCAATTGACGGACGGCGGGGGTGCCCCCGTCCGTGCTGAAACAAACGGAAGGAGAAACAAAACTGGGTATGGAGCTTCAGGTCGGGAGCATTTTGGAAGGCAAGGTGACCACCATCACCAAATTTGGCGCATTCGTCGCTTTGGAGGGCGGCAAGTCCGGATTGGTGCACATTTCGGAGATCGCCAACACATTCGTCAACGATGTACATGATTTTCTCCAGGAGGGTCAGACCGTCAAGGTGCTGGTCCTGTCCACGGAGAACGGAAAGATCAATCTTTCCATTAAGAAAACGCAGCCGCAGGAGCGTCCCGCTCCCCGGCCCGTCCCCCGCTCCGCGGGCCAGCAGGCCTCCCGGCCAGCACCCCAGCAGCCCCGGAGCTTCAGCCGTCCGCCCCAGCAGGCAGTGCAGGCCCCCTCCGGGGACCAGTCCTTTGAGGACAAGCTGAAGCAGTTTCTCTCCTCCTCTGAGGGGAAAATGGCTGACCTGAACCGCAGCATCGACGGCAAGCGGGGCGGCGGCCGCAGAAGAAGGTAACAAAAAGGACCGCTTTGAAAGCGGTCCTTTTTTGATCCACTCATAAAAAAGAGCCGCGCGGCATTGAAATACCGTGCGGCCCAAACGGGTGGGATATTGGAAAGCTTCCTGGATCATCATAGCACTTTCGGCAGCCGAAGCGTGTCGGAATCGGTCAGCGCTGAACAATTTGTAAAAACCGTTCAGCACCATCTGTACAAAAGCGGAAATATGTGTTATATTATACAAAAGAGAGGACACGCCTCTCTTCCACACGAAAGGAGCGATCTCTATGAAGTATACGTACACCTGCAAGAAAATCCCCCTGAATGATTCCATCAAGGACTACGCTGAGAAGAAGATCTCCAAGCTGGACAAGTATTTCCGGGAGGACACCACTGCCGCAGTTACCTTTGCTGTGGAGAAGGATCATCTTTGCACGGTGGAAATTACCATCCGCGGCGGCGGTACGCTGCTGCGCGCCCAGACTGAGGCGCCGGATGGGGATATGCGCGGCGCCATCGACGCCGCGGTGGGCTACATTGAGCGCCAGATCCTGAAGAACAAGACCCGTCTGGCTAAGCGGCTGCGCAGCGAGGGCTTCCCCGCTCCCGCCCCTGCCGACGACTTCGAGGTGGCCGAGGAAAAGGAATTCAACATCGTCCGCACCAAGCGCTTCTCTGTCAAGCCCATGAGCCCCGAGGAGGCCATTCTGCAGATGAACCTGCTGGACCACGACTTCTTCGTGTTCCGCAGCAGCGAGGATGACAGCCTGTGCATCGTCTATCAGCGCAAGAACGGCGGCTACGGTCTGATCGTCACCGACGAGGAAGAATAAGATACATCTCCGGAGGAGGCCGAAAGGCCTCCTCTTTTTTGCGAAAAACGCTCTTTTTTGATAAATGCTTGCCTTTTTGACCGGCATTTGTTATACTGTCCTGGTCCCTTTCAGGGGTGAAGATCAACAAAGGACTTTCAGAATATGATTTTTTTAGTAGACGGAGACAACAACATCGGCACCGGCCTGAAGGGCATCGACATGCTCTCCCAGCAGGACACGGTGCTGGTCTTTTACCAGAAGGCCGGCCTGGCTCTCAGCAAAATCGAAAAGCTCTGCGCCGGGACCCAGGCCACTGTGCAGTATATCGAGAGCGTCCGGGGCGGCCGAAACTCCATAGACTTCCAGATCATCACGGAGCTGGGCGTGCTGGTGGGCCGGGGCAAGACAGACTACGCCTATGTCATCAGCCAGGACAAGGGCTACGCCGCCTCCATTGACGCCCTGCGGACCCGGTACGCCGACGCCTTCCGGGAGGTGGACCTGCGGCCCTCTATTGAGGCCTGCCTGCCTCTTCCCTTCCTGCTGCGCTCTGCCAGCCGCCAGGAGCTGCAAAGCGCTCTGGAGAAGGAATACGGCGCCGCCCAGGGCGGGATGCTGTACAACCATCTGAAGGCGCTGTTCGAGGCGCCGGAGCCGCCCGTCCTGCCCGAAAAGCCCGCCAAGACTTCCCGGCCCCGCCGGAACTACCGCAGGAAAAAAGCCGCCGCGGAAAAGGCGGCGGAATAAGAAAACGCCCGGCCTTTTCAGGCCGGGCGTTTTTATCGGATGAAACGGAGCGCGGGAATTTCCCGCGCTCCGTTTCATCTCAAAAACTTTCAATTCTGGTGGTCCACCGCATACATATAGGCCATGAGGTCCAGCAGCTTATTGGTGTAGCCCCACTCGTTGTCATACCAGGCAATGAGCTTCACGAAGTCGTCGTCCAGCATAATACCGGCGGTCTCATCAAAGATGCAGGTCTCGGAGAAGCCCGTCAGGTCAGAGGAGACCACCTGGTCACTGGTGCAGGTGATGATGCCCTTCATACTGTTCTGTGCGGCGTTCTCCATGGCCACGCACACGTCATGGTAGCTGGCAGGCTGGATGAGCCGGGCGGTCAGGTCCACCACGGACACATCATTGGTGGGCACCCGGAAGCTCATGCCTGTCATTTTGCCCTTCAGCTCCGGGATGACCTCCCCCACCGCCTTGGCGGCGCCGGTGGAGGAAGGAATGATATTGCCCAGAACGCTGCGACCAGTCCGCCAGTCCCGGCCGGCACGGGAGTCCACCGCCTTCTGCTTGGCGGTGGCGGCGTGGATGGTGCTCATCAAAGCCTGCTTGATGCCGAAGGTGTCGTTGATGACCTTGGTCATAGGCGCCAGGCAGTTGGTGGTACAGGAGGCGTTGGACACCACATCCATGTCCGTGGTGTACTTCTTGTGGTTCACGCCCATGACGAAGGTAGGCGTGCAGGAGTCCTTGGAGGGAGCGGAAAGGATCACCTTCCGGGCTCCGTGGACCAGGTGGGCGGAGGCCTTTTCCGTGGTGTTGAAGGCGCCGGTGGACTCAATGATGTACTCCGCACCGCAGTCATCCCAGGGGATCTGACTTGCATCGCTCTCGCTGTACACCCGGATCTTTTTGCCGTTGATGATGAGATGGCGGTCGTCGTGCTCCACACTGCCCAGGAAGGTCCGGAACACAGAGTCGTATTTTACCTGATAGACCATATAGTCCAGATCTGCATTCCGCAGGTTGATACCGCAGATCTGATAGCTGCTGCAGCCCCGTTCGATCATGATTCGCAGCGCCACGCGCCCGATGCGGCCAAAGCCGTTGATGCCCACTTTGATAGCCATGTTCCTGTGATCCTTCCTGTCTTTCAGATTCTGCCGGTGCCGCGGCAGTGTTTTTATTGCACATTCATTATAACATTCGTTTCGCAAATTTCAATTTTCATTTACGTAAAATTACGTGCGTTTATTACAGGTTTTCTTGGAGCATTTGTACAGGCGATCTCCTCCTTTCGCATGTTTCCTGTGTATTCGACAAAATTCGACAAAATTCTTGTTTTTTCCCCTTTGATTTGCTATCCTAATGGTGCCGCAGGCAGTGTTTTCCTGGGTTGAATGCCCCTGCCCGCGCAAATCCTATACACAGCGCCCCGGCGCCAGAAAGGAGCATTTCATGGATTCGGAACAAAATGAGCTGGCGGCCCTGTTTCCCAATGTCGCCGCTCAAATGCGAAGTGCTCTCAGCAATTTCCATCTGGCTGCCGTGCAGTTGGCTCCGGCTGCCGCCCGGGAACAGGACCCGGCCCTGGATGCCTGTGCCGCCCTTCTGGACCAGAGTTATTACCAGCTACTGCGGCTGGTGAACAGTCTTTCCCTGGCGTCGTACCTCACCAACGACGATCCCCTCCCCCTGCGGGACGCGGATGTGGTGGAGCTGATCGGGGAGTTATGTGAACGAGCCGCCTCCCTGGCGCCCATGCTTGGGCTGGAACTGCGCTTCGTCTGTAGTCTGGATCGCCACATCTGCGCCGTCTCGCCGGAAGCCATGGAGCAGATCCTGAATCACCTGCTGTCCAATGCCTTTAAATTCACACCCTCCGGCGGCACCGTCACAGTGGAGCTGCGGCGCGGCGCGAGACGGCTGCTTCTCTCCGTGGAGGATACCGGCTGCGGCATTCCTCACGACCGGCTGGATACTCTTTTTGACCGGTATCTTCAACCGGGCCGTATGGACCCTGCCCCTCACGGCCTTGGTCTGGGCCTTCCCCTGTGCCGCCGTCTGGCAGCCGGTCAGGGCGGCTCCCTGATGGCTGAGTCCCGGGTGGGGAAAGGCAGCCGCTTCACCCTGTCCCTGCCGGACCGGCAGCTGGGCACAGGCGTTTCGGATGTTCGCTTTGATTACAGCGGCGGCTTCAACCGGACACTGCTGGGCTTGGCGGACGCCTTACCGTCCAAAGCATTTCTGCTGCGCAATCAGGAATAATCCTTCGCCGCGGGTCTCCACGCGGCGAAATTGTTGTTTTCTTTTTCGCCGGAATGGGGTACAATATGACTTAAACCACCCCCAAGGAGGGACGCGCATGCCAATTGGACACGTATTTGTCGCTATGAGCGGCGGTGTAGACAGCTCTGTGGCCGCAGTGCTGCTGCAGCAGGCGGGATATCAGCTCTCCGGCGTGAACCTGCGGATGTTCCACAATGAGGACCTGGGCGAAAGCCCCAGCCGCACCTGCTGCTCCCTGACTGACGCTGAGGACGCCGCCCTGGTGGCCCGCCGCCTTGGCTTCCCCTTTTACGTATTTGATTTCGCCCAGACCTTTCGGGATACGGTCATCCGGAACTTTATCGAGGAATATCAGCAGGGCCGCACTCCCAATCCCTGCGCAGAGTGCAACCGCTCCGTCAAATTTGGTGCCCTGCTGCAGCGGATCCGGATGCTGGGCGGAGACTATATGGCCACCGGCCACTATGCCCGGGTAGAGTGGGACCAGGCCTCGGGCCGGTATCTGCTGAAGCGGGGCAAGGACCGCAGCAAAGATCAGAGCTATTTCCTGTATATGCTGACGCAGGAGGAGCTGGCCCATACGCTGTTTCCTCTGGGCGGCATGGAAAAATCGGAGGTCCGCCAAATCGCCGAGGCCCACGGCCTGGTCAACGCCAAAAAGCGGGACAGTCAAGACATCTGCTTTGTGCCGGACGGGAAGTATGCGGATTTCATTGAGCGCACCACCGGACAGCCTTCGGAACCTGGCCCCTTCCTGGACCGGGAGGGCCGCATCCTGGGCCAGCACAAGGGAATCATCCGCTACACCAGAGGGCAGCACAAGGGGCTGGGCCTGTCCACGGAGGAGCCGCTTTACGTGCTGGAAAAGGATGTGGCGGCCAATGCCATCCGGCTTGGCCCGGACAGTGCCCTCTGGAGCCGCACACTGACGGCGGAGCGGATGAACTGGATCTCCGTTCCGGAGTTAACAGGGCCCATGGCCGTCACCGTCAAGACACGCTATACCCAGCGGGAGGCCGCAGCGGTGGCAGAGCCGCTGGCAGACGGCCGCGTTCGTGTCACCTTTGAGGAGCCTCAGCGGGCCATCACCGCGGGTCAAGCTGTGGTGCTGTATGACGGCGACACCGTGGTGGGCGGCGGCACCATCTGCGGGACATGACGCAAAAGGACGCCGCAAAAAGCGGCGTCCGTCAGTGTCAGCGGTCGCTGATCAGCCACTCATCCTGGAAGATCAGGTCGTCGACATCACCAATATGAAGCATTTGGGCTCTCACGTAGGGTTCCTCCTTTGCGATTGTGTTTCACTCAGTATATGCTTCCTCATGTGAAAAGTTGCACGAAACCATGCAGTATCGAAATCAGTCGGACAGTTTTTTTAATTTTTTTCATATCGGTATTGACAGAAGCAGCATATCTGTGGTATTCTAACTATTGCCGACAGCTGCCGGTGTGGTGGAATGGTAGACACAGGAGACTTAAAATCTCCCGGTAGCGATACTGTACCGGTTCGAGTCCGGTCACCGGCACCACCAAAATCAAATATCGCGGAGTAGAGCAGTTGGTAGCTCGTCGGGCTCATAACCCGGAGGTCGCAGGTTCAAGTCCTGTCTCCGCAACCATAAAAACCACTGATTTCAAAAGAAATCGGTGGTTTTTCTTCACTTTTAAGAAAAGAAAAATTCGTTTCAAAATGCGGAGGGGACCACGAGGGGACTATGAGGGTCAAAAGGGGCGTCAGAACCACCATGTTCGGTGTTCTGACGCTCTTTCAGTTTTCGGCAGCTTTCTTGCGGAAATACACCTCCGCCAGCGCGTTGCTCGCCTGCTGCTTGCTCTCCTCGATCACATGGCTGTAGATATCCTCCGTGGTGGAAACCTTGGCATGGCCCAGCATCTTGGAGACCGTGACCACATCTGTTCCCTGTGAGATCAGCACAGAGGCTGCCGTGTGGCGAAACGCATGGGGGTTGATGTGCGGGAGACCTTTCCGTTTGCTGAACTTTGCCAGCCACTGGGTAATAGTGTCCGGCCCAATGGGACTGCCGTCAGACTTGGTAAACACATAGTCCGTATGCACCCAACGATCGCCATTTGCAATCTGCAGCTCTATCTGAGAGACACGATAGCGCTTCAGCAGAGCAAAAGACTCCTCCGGCAAGGGGATATACCGCTGATTGCTGGTCTTGGTGGTCGTCTCATAGATGCCGATCTTCGTGGAATTGAGCAGGGCCGTGTCCACTTTCAGCCGACGCTTTTCCATATCAAACTTGGACCACTTCAATCCCGCAATCTCACCTCGCCGTGCTCCGGTGATCATCAGCAAGTGGGTAATCAGCTGCCATTTCAGCGGCTCGCCCTCCAGTGCATCCAGAATGTCGCAGATCTGCATAGGCTGGAAGTAGTTCACATCCTTCTGCTGAGCCTTGGGCGGAGTGGCCTTTTTGGCGGCATTATAGGGTACCAGCATCTCCTTTTCTGCCTGGGACAGGATCGCACAGGTCAAGCGGTGATATTCCAGCACCGTTTTGGTGGACAACGGCGTCTGATCCACTTCCGTGCGGAACAGCTTGGAGTAATCCTTCCCCGATACCTTGGCCACAGCTTCTCCAGCCTTTTTCAGAACTGGCTGCTTCCGGCAGATGGCGGTAATGACCTGTGGACTCACGCCCGCATCCTTCGCCAGCGCACTTTTGGACAGCTTCATCTTTTTAAGAATCGGCTCAACATCCTTGGTGGCCACAGCCTTACTGCTGGCTGTCCTGACGCCGGGCTTGCTCAACTGACCATAGAAATTGTTCAGGTGCATGGGACGGATATCCCGCAGGCGCATGGTGCCGATCGCTTCGTTGATCTTGGGCAGCAGGGTCAGATAGCGCTCATAAGTGGAGCGCTTCAGGCCGTTGCGGAGTTTCAATTCCAGTACATACTCTGCGTACTCCTGAAACCGCTGATTATCCTCCACAACATATCCCTGCTCCAACTGCTGTTCAAAGCGGAAAGCTTCTTTCTGCGCTGCCTTGTCTGCCTGCTTATCAGACATATTGGCGTCCGGTTTATAGGTCGTCCGGCGGCGAACCTTTTTACCATCTAACCCATATCCGGCACAGACCGTAATATGGTAGGTTCGTTCACCGCTTTTAGAAATTCTTTTTTCAATACTTGCCATAAGGCGTTCTCCTTTCTATTAACGCCTTGTGATACAGCACCTTCATGATAAGGCAAGCACCGAAAAAACACAAGGGGTCATTGTGAGATGATTTCATCCAGAGCAGAACCTGGAATTTCGTACAGATGCGCATTGGTATTGTTGATTTTTTGCATGACATCCATTTGAAAATCAAAGAAGTATCCATGTGCTGGTGTGATCCTGATTTTTTGATCACGAGGAGACTGATAAAACTCGGAAACATACTTTAGATCGAACAGAAGACCTTCCGTAAAGTCATGGAGATGATCAGCAAGCTGTGGAAATCTACGATACACCCGCGAGGATGTTGCCGACCCAGTGATCGCCCGCAGCAGTTTGATCCCATTTGGGTCATTGGTGGTGTAATAGAGCGGCAGCTCTGTTTCCATATGGATCATCCGGGTATTCCTGTTGACTCCGTGCGTCACCAGGCTCTCTGCCAGAGCCCATTCATTGCCGATCAGAATATTCCCTGCGAAATACCGTTCCTGTCCAATCGGCGAGTATAGTACCTGATCCCTAAAATACTCCTCCGATGCTTCTGCCCAACGCATATTGTGGTCGCCCAGGAAGTACAGAGCATAAATCTTGTTCCATCTCACCATAATGCCGGAAGCTCTGGAACCCTTGTTGTCCATTCCAAAGCGGGTATGAAATTCGTAGGCGCCGTAATAAGTAAGCTGTGTCCTGCTGCGCTCGTCTTTCTCCTCTCCCGGCACCCAATAGGCTCCGGCCTGATGTGCTGCCAGGAAGCACGCCGCGCTCCGATGGAGCCGCAGGGTCTTTTTCCAGTCACCCTGACCGCTGGCCGGCGACAGTTCATGGGACAGGATCACCTCCGCATGAGCGGGCGACTCAGCCTGGATATGTTCAAGCCCCTTTTTCGTCAGACTCAGCGAGCGGACCACATGCTCCTCATAGTCACGAAATTTCCGCTCCTTCAGATACCCTTCCCTTACCAGACTTGTGACAATACGGCGATTGTAATCGTAATAGCCGGAATACCTCGCCAGCAATGACATGGGGAACTCCCCACAGAATCCTACCCATAGTAACAGCTTCAATCCCCGCTGCCCAAGCTTCAACTCCAGCATCTCATATACCTCCTGATCATCAATTCAACCATTACCTTTCATCCTCCATCCAAACAATCCAAGTCCTCCCCACACCCTCAATCTCCCATCTACAATCTACACATTCATACACGCAGCCCACATACAGCCCAGCCCTTCATGCAGACTGCCCATCCTTAAACACGCACGCCATAACACATCGCTTCCTATCAATAGGCTGCCCTCTCAAAAACACGAAAAGCCAACTACATCAAGCCTACCCCCGTTCTGATTTTCGCCCGCAAAGCATTGCAAACACAGCGTTTTTGCTGCCTGTCAGTCCACCGAAAATGGGGTACACCGAAAAAAGAGAAATTCGGTGGGGTATTTTCATGCTAATTTTCCGTTTCTTGGGATTTTTCCCATGCTGTTTTGCGCTTGCTGAGCCAGATTTCAAACTGCTCCGGGGTGAGGATCCAGATGCGTGTTCCCGGACACTCGCCCGGGTGGCTGCACTGGAACACACTGCAAAGGCTGGCCGTATCGTTGGTCAGAAAGGCCGCCTCCAGCACATCCTGGCAGTGCTTCAATTCCAGATTGTCGTGGTCGGTCACTCGCCTGCGTGGATAGGCTGCATCGTAAATATGCTCGTAGATCAACACACAGGTTTGGAATTTCGGCAAAGGCTTGTCCTGACAATAACGGCGGATGGCCGCCCGCAGAGGCTCGTCCAGAAACCTCGCTCTGTCCTTTTCACCCCGGCGGGGCAGCATCACCGGCAGGGAGATCAGCAGCCAGCCTTCCTCCGTGCTTTTCACCGATGCAATGGTCGTGGTATTGATCCCCGGCGTTGAGCGTCTGTTCTGCATCAGAAGAAATGACGCCGCGAAACGCCGCAGCTGCGTCACAGCGGTTTCCGCATCCTGTACGGCTTGCAGCAGGTCCTGTTCGCAGCAGTTTATGTAATCAAGTTCCATCGTTGCTCCTTTCTATGACGGTAATGACGATGATGACGATATATATCCCCCGGGGGTAGAAACCGTCATTACCGTCATTATCGTCATTCGGTCGGCTTTCTTGTGAAAGTCAGCAGCCTCTTTGCCTTATTTCGGTTGTAACGGTAGACAATGCCCTTTTCCTGCTCCAGGCGACCGGTCAACGGGTTCAGCCTCCGGGTCAGAGAATTGGGCTGCAAAGCAATATCCGGAGCGATTTGCTGAACAGCTTTCAAAAGTTCGGAAGCCGTCCCCTGCCACTGATCTTCCACAACAGCGTCGATGATATCCAGCAGCGGCTCTGGCACAAGCTCGGCGGCAGACTTGCAGGCACGGATCAATTCCCACAGACAGGTCTCCCGGTCGAACCGAAGCTCATAATGCTGCATGGGCAGATCCCGGCCAATGCAATGGAGGAAGCGTTTATCCTGTTCCGCACATAAGACAAAGCCGCCATCTGCCGCGCCCAGAAGGCCATTGGTGCCGGATATCTGGTTGAAGGGATTCCCCTCGTCTGGCTTCTTGTTGCTGTGATGGACGAGGATCAGAGCCAGATCGTAGGCGTCTGTGAACAGCTTGAAAGGGCGAATATCCTTATAGTCTGAGCCGTAGCTGTACGCGGTGCCATCGCCGCCCTCTCTGGCAAGGTAAAGCGTGTCGATGACGATCAGCCGGGTCTCCGGGTGATCGAAGACAAAGTTTTGGAGCTGCTGGATCAGGTCATTGCCGCTCAGCGTGGTACGAAATGTCAGATGCAGCCTCATTCCATCCCAGTCTGTGCCGAACATCCGGGCCAGCCGCTCCTGAATACGGGCATCCGTGTCCTCTAAGGTTAGATACAGCACCTCGGACTGCCGCGTTTCAAAGCCCAGGAAGGGCTTTCCCTCCGACACACACCAACAGAGCATGAGCATCAGAAAAGATTTGCCGATTTTCGGCTGTCCGGACAGGATAAATGTCCCCGCCGGCAGAAAATTTTCCACGACGCTGTGTCTGGGGAGGAACTGCCTGTCCATCAGTTCTCCCGCCGTGATGGTAATCAGGTCATTTTGTTTTTCTGCCATTACTCGATCCTCCAAACTTTGCGACTGACATTCTCTGAAGGCACAGGCGCGGTTTCACCGCCGGAGAGATATACTTCCAGCGCTTCGATGGTGACCAGGTACTTCTTCCCTACCCGGACGCAGGGAACGCGCCCGCTTCGCAGCAGCGTGCGGATGGCGGTCTCTGTCAGGCAGGTCTGCGGGTCCTGGCTTTTGAACCAGGCCGCCGCTTCCCGAATCGTTCTTGTGTGTAACATAGATTTCCTCACTTTCTGATCAAAACTGTACTCGTAAAAAGAGTCTTTCATAATAAATGGAGAAAACGGGCTGCTTCATTGGCCCCTCTAAGCAAAGAGTTCACATTTTGTTCACAATTAGCCCGTAAGGCTTTCATGTATGTCCTGCATGTCCCTTCGTAATAAATGGAGAAATAGATGGGTAAAATGAAACCCCCTTCGGCAAAGAATTTTCACTTTGAGCGATGACCGGTGATCCTCTCATAATGAATGTAGAAAACAGGCCCCTTTTGACCACCCATGGAAGCAGGAAAAATAAAAAAATACGTTCAACGTTGACTTTAGTAAACACAACAGTTGCTGTATTTACATTAGGTCTACGTTGAACGTATTTCTTTCAAAAGGAGACGCATAAGGTGGAGTTATGAAATCCTTCAGGCAAGAATCATCTCCTGAAATGAGCATGATAACTGATAATAGCATACCGTATTTTCCGGAGTTGTTAGGCGGAGAACAGCTCAGCCCATGCATTGACCAGCATAAAATGTCCCAGTATGTCCAGCACGTTGTCATGCTCCGCAGGTATGAAGCTTGGCGCCAAACCGCACAGGATCGCCAACGGCCCGATGAAAGGGGCGATCAGGGGCATTACGATCAGTACCAGAGGCGCCACCATGCCGATGAATACCATAACATAAACGCTGTACAGACAGAATCCAACCGTCAGTGAGACCAGCGTCATCAAAAAATTTCCCCTGGATGCATCCACACTTGCCATATAGACGTTCGCTGCCAGAAATCCCAGCGTGACGCAGTTGATGGTGTGCAGGCAGAAGCGAAGCAGCCGGAAGAACCGCAGCTTCAAAACGCTGAAAAAGATTTTGAGCACCACATAAATAAGCAGAAATACAAAAAAATATCTGCATGTGTCGTTCCATTCCGGGAAGTTGGAGAGAGTTGCCCGGACATCGGAATTGGCCATACCCTGAAACATACCTGTATTGCCGCCCTGCCCGGAAAGGGCACAAAGCAGGGATGTGGCAAAGACCACAGGGTAGTAGAACAGCCTTGAGATAATACCGTAATATCCGCAGGAATGTTCCAGCGAGTCCATAAGTTCTTCAGAGGCGCGCTTTCTCCATTTCCGGTTTGCGAAGGTCAGAAGCGGAGCAAGGATGAACGAGGCAGAAGCGATGGTGATAAGGAGCCCATCGTTTTTCAGGATCGGCTCCGCTGCGGCCTCAAACCATATCAGGATTTTCGCCATAAATCCCAGACAGTCATTCCATATAGCAGTCATGATATGAACTCCCTATCCCTGGCGCCGGGAGGGTTATCCCCTCCCGGCTGTCTTTCAAAAGAGCGATGATTCAGACGCAGGTGCGGCGCTCCTTGCCGTACTGGACGTAGGCCACGTAGTGGGAAATGCGGTCCAGGGGGTTGGAGAAGGCCTTGGTCACATCAGGGTTGGCGGCGCTGTATGTTTTCAGAGAGAACTGGCTGCTGGCCTGGCGCAGCTCGGGGATACCGCAGGAGAGGAAATGCTTGGCGGCGGCCAGGTAATTATTGCCGAAGGCGGCTCTCAGATCGGGGTAGAGCCCCAGGTAGGTCTTTGCGCTGAAGATGGGAGAGCCCTGGCGGCCTTCCGCGAAGCCAAATGTGCAGAAGTGGTTGTAGGCCATCTTGTAGTTGGTGGCGCCGTAGGCCTTGGCCACGTCGGGGTTGTTGGCAAGGTACCACTTGCTGTCAAAAATGGGGGAGGCGGTGCGGCCCTCCGCCTGCCCATGCTCTTTCCAGTGTTTCCACAGCGCGGCGGAGTCGTAGCCGAATGCCTGGCGCAGGTCGGGGTAGGTGTTGGCGTAGTACCGGGCGTCAAACAGCAGGGCCTCCACGTCGGCGCGGGAGTAGGAGCCGCTGGAAGCGCTGCCGGAGCCGCTAGAAGCGCTGCTGGAGCTGCCGCTGCCGGAGGACGGCTGACTGCCGCGCTCCAGGCGGAACACCTTCATGCCGGCGGTGGAGCCATAGGTCACCACGCGATTCACAGAGGCGTAGGTGGCGCCCTGGGAGAGCCACTTCCAGTTCTGCTCGATCAGTGTGACGGACTTGCCGGACACCGCCTTGGCAATGGCCCAGTGGCCGCTGCCTTTGGAGTTGGTCATGTAGACGATGTCACCCGCCTGGAAGCCGGAGGTGACCTCCTGGAAGCTGCACCCGGAGGTGGAGGACTTGGGCGTGGCGCCGGTGGTCAGGTTGTAGACGTCCACGCCGCAGTAGGCCTTGTAGTAGGCCTTCACGTAGCCGGCGCAGGAGTAGGTGCCGGTGTTGCTGTTGCCGGTGCCGGGGATGTACTTGGCCGGGACGCCGTTGAAGGTGTCCACGACTTGGCCGCTGCGGGTGATGCGCACGGACTGGGAGATGGCAGTGGTGGGGGTCAGGTTGACGGTCTGGCGGACGGTCAGGCCGCCGTCCAGATCGCTGGCCGCGGAGGCGGCAGGCACCAGAGCGGTGACGAGGGACAGGATGACCAGGGCTGCGCAGAGCAGACGGCGCAGGCGGCGCAGGCCGCGGCGGGGATGCAGGTACTTTTTCATGGTTGGAATTCTCCTTTCAGTTTTCGTTGGTATGGATAGGTTTGTGGGAACAGCGCTTGTTCAGGGTTTTTCCGTTCGTGCGATGTGCCGGTGATGGGTCCGCCCTCTTCCTCCCGGCCCGGGAAGAGGGCTGCGGCTAATAAGGCGGGATACATATCTGTTCTTTCCTTTCATGAAGTCGTTTCCGATTGTGCGCATGGTCTTTTGCAGGGAATTTTTTGTTCTCTCCTTTTTCAGGATCCCTGCCGCGCGATCAGCCATGCCGCGGAGCAGTCGTCCTCCGGCATGTTCTCCTTTTCCGGCAGCTCAAGGCCCAGCTCCATTTTTTCCAGCAGCCGCGGCACCGTGCGGAGCAGTTCCATTGCGCCGTCGCTCATCAGGAACAAGGATCGGTCGGAGGGATAGTCATGCCGGTAAAACCGCAGGTTGTCAAACATACTGCCATTCATGGTCAGGGTGGTGGCGCCGGGCAGCAGGCCCCGCTGGGGATAGGAAAAGGCCAGCCAGTCAGAGCCCGGGTACAGCTTCCCCACCGCCGTGCCATCCCCCAGGTGGAACAGGCACCAGCGGCCCTGTTGGTCCATGGCGGCGGCCATTACCGTGCAGCCGAAGCTGCCGGGGTCGGCGCCCGCCTTTTGGGCGGCGTCGGTCAGCACCTCTGTGATCAGGTTTACTACCTCCAGTCGGAGCACCTCTGCATTCTCCAACAGGAAGCGCGCAAAGCGAACGGAGAGAAACTCCGCCAGGGTGTCCGCCGTCAGCCGGGCCGCCGCTTTGCCGTTGGCGCAGCTGCCAGCACCGTCGCACAGGACAATTACCCTGTGGGTTCCGCAGTCCCGCTCCAGCACCACATCCTCGTTGCGCTCCGGCAGCAGGCCGTGCTGTTTGCCCGCGCAGGAAAAAGATCCGCTTTTGATCATGTGTCTCACCTCCGTTTGAGATGTTACAAGCATAAACCCCGGGCATGGGAAAAATCATTTCCGTGATATTCAGATTTTCTGAAATTGCGGAAATGACTTTTTTATTGCAGCTTGCTATAATAGACCCAACCAGATCAGACGTATGAGGAGGAGTCCCCATGAGTGATGAACACAGCCTGACTTTTGCCGTCCAGATGGAGATCGACCGCTATGTGGACCAGCAGATCGCCAAAGCCAACGCCCAGCTGGATTGCCAGCAGACTGCCGAGGAACTGCGCTTGTTCCTCATAGATGATACAAAGCTGGCAACGCCCGGCTTTGTCCTCCGGCGGCACCTCCAGTCCCAGGGATGGATGATGTCCAGAGAGAAGTGTTTGGATCTGAACGAAACCGGCAACGAGTCCTGGCCTGATGCGGCGGTGGAACGGGTAGCAAAGGAACTGAGCAGCATCAGCTACCGCTGCCACGGTCTGGAGATCTCTACCGCCCACTGGAAACAGTACCTGGAAGACGGCATAATGCCCGGGCGGGACATCATCTTCCAGCTGGCCATCGTCACCGACATGGGACGGGAGACCACCATACGCCTGCTGATGGCGTGCGGAGAGGCTCCCTACAACATGCGCAGCCCCGTGGAGCTGATCTGCTGGTTTTGCCAGCGCGTTCCCGGCACCTATACCTGGAGCGACATTAAGAGGCTGCTGAAGCGGTATCGGAAACGCTCCGCGGAAGCGGACAAGGAGGCCGGTGGGAACAGCCTGCAGAGCGAACCGGTCAAAGATGCCACCTGCCTGCTCCGATCGAACGTGGACAAGATTCTGGCCTCCAGCAAAACGGCGCCGGAGGCCGAGCAGGTGCTGATCAAGCTGATGGTGAAAAACCGCGCCGAGCTAAAGGGCTTCTCCCAGACGGCCCGGAACAAATACCTGCGGCTGTTGGATTATCTGAACGCCCTGTATTGCCCGGGACAGCCGTTCAATCTGTCCAAACTCATGAAAACCATGTTTGGAAAGCAGGAGTGGAAATTAGAGGATATCCATCAGGGCGGGAACAAAGAGACACCGTATGTATTTCGGGGAGTGGAGGGGGATAATGTCAGGCCCAACACAGTGGACCATCAGTTTCTTCCGGAGATCGGGGAAATTGCCATGCTCTGCAAGCGGTATTACTTCCGGGCCAACGCCATCCGGGCCAGCACGGACCATGGCGGCTACAAAGACATGAAAGCCTGGAAAGCCGTGGATCGCCGGGACGTTCTGTTGTTGGGATACTTCCTCATCACCGGATACATGGCGGCGGATGGGAAGGCCCAGGCTGCTCTTTGGGCGCTGACGCAATGGGATGGCCCCATGGACCGCCGCATGGTGCTGCTCCGGGAGGACCTGAACGCGCTGCGCCGGAATACAGACTTAATGGAAAAGAAGGAGCTGTGCTGCCGGATCCTCAACGAGCTGTTGTCAGAATTCGGCTTCGACTCCCTCTATGTGCTGGCCTCTTTTGACCGCTTCATCCTCCTCAGCCTGCTGACCGACGATCCGGCTCGGACGATCCGGTATCTGCTGGGGGCATACTGAAAAAATCAACAGGAGTGACACGATGAACGAGAGAATTATTTCGCTGGCCCTGCCCGCCGGAACGGTGCTCCGCCGGGGCAGCGACCGGTATATTCTGGGAAAGGTCGCCAGCTTTGGCGGCAGTTCCCTGTTCTACACAGCCAAAAAGGAGAGCAGCGCCCTGCGCTTCGGCATCAAGGAGTGCTGTCCCATGGATCTGGCAGGCCGGCTGCGCCGGGAGGGCGGCATCCTGGCCGGCACCGATGACCAGGCGGAATATGCCCTGACCCGGGCCAGGACGCGGATGCTGGGAGAGGCGGAGATCAGCCAGAAGGTAGCCGCCGTCAGCGCAAAAACCATTCCCGTATGGGAGGCCTCGGGGGATCTCACTGTGGAAACGGCGGCAGGGAGCGCGCCTGCCCCTGCGGGCAGCTTCCTGATCCTGCGGGATGTAAGCCGCACAGGCATGTTTCTGCCGCAGCTGCTGGCGGAGTGTGCCCTGCCACCAGAGGAGGGCCATCCCCTCCGCACCGGCGGACGGCCCAGTCTCCACACCACGGCCCGCATCCTGGCGGAGACACTCCGGGCGCTGGATCTAGTCTATCAGGCGGGGTATCTGTACGGCGACGTGCAGCTGGGTAACATCTTCTTTGCCGACGCCCGGCCGGAAAAGGGGGATATCGGCTTTGCCTGCCTGCTGGACTTCGGTTGCGCCCGGCCCCTGCGGGCCCGGAAGGGAGGGGGGAAGGAGACTGCCCCCATCACAGACCGCATGGTGTTCAGCACCCCCGGCTATACCGCTCCGGAGATCGCCTGGTACAACGACGGCACCCTGCGGCTGACCCCCGCGGCGGACGTCTACTCCGCCGGACGGCTGCTGCTGTTCCTGCTGCGGGGCCGCACCTACTTTGAAAACGGCCGGGACCGGATGCTGGCTGAGGGAGTGACGCTGCTCCGCCTGCTCCCCCATGAGGGAGAGCAACTGGGCTGTACAGGGGAGAGCCTGCGGCTGCTCCAAAGCCTGTTGGATTGGTCCCTGGCGCTGGACCCGGATAACCGCTACGAGACTGCCGGGGAAATGCTGGAGGATGTGGAAAAGCTGGTGGGGCTGACCCGTCCGCCCGAAAAACAGCTGGCCCTGTCCTGCTCCGCACTGCCGGATGAGGAATTCCTGCCCCGGGACGAAAAGTTGGCGGAGATCGACCACTGCCTGTGCCAGCGTTGCAAGCCGGCGGTGGTGTGGGGCTTTGCCGGCATGGGCAAGACGGAACTTGCCCTCAAGTTCGCCCAGCGGTATACCCGGGGGCAGGCCTATTTTGTCCGTTTCCGGGATTCCGTGCGGGAGACGGTCACCGGCCCTATCGCCGACGCCTTCAGCGGCTATGACCGGCGGGATGTCCACGGCCGGGAAAAGCCAGAGGAGCAGGTCTACCGGGAGGTCATGAAGCTGCTGGGGGAGCGGAGCGAAAACGACCTGTTCATCCTGGACAACATGGACGGCGATGAGGGCGGCTTTGACGTGTTGCGGGGCGAGCCTGCCTTCCGGGATCTCTGCGCCCTTCCCATGGGGCTGTTGGTGACCACCCGCTCCCCGGCGGAGGGCGGCGTGGAGGTGGATACGCTGCCCCTGCCTCTGCTGCGGCAGCTGCTGCGCCGGTTCGCAGACCTGTCCGATGAGATGGCGGACGCCCTGATCACCGCCGTGGAGGGCCACACCCTGACGGTGGAGCTGATCGGGCGCACCCTGAAAACCAGCATCCCCCGGCTCCGGCCGGAGGTCCTGCTGGAAAAGCTGACCCAGGGGGACCTGGACAGCAAGGCTTTGGCAAAGGTATCCAGCCCCAAGGACCGGGAGGGCCGGATGGAGCGCATCCAGGGCCACCTGACGGCCCTGTTCCGGCTGTCGAACCTGCCGGTGGAGGAACAGGTAATGCTGTGCTATGCCCTGCCTATCCCGCCGGAGGGCCTTGCGGCGGATGACTTTGCTCAGATTCCGGACTTCGACCAGGACGTTTTGCTGCGGCTCATCGACCGGGGCTGGATTCGCCGCAGCAAAGACGACATCCTGACCCTCCATCCGCTGGTGCAGGAGACCGGCTGGCGGGAGGTGAAGGCAGAGAGCTACTATCCGCTCTTTCTGTTTGCGGATGAACAGCAGAGCGGCCTGGTGAAGCCGGATTATGGCGCAGTTTCCAATGCGTCCTATGAAGAACTCTCCCGATGGATCGGATATCTGGAGAGAGTGGCTGCCCACAGCGATGAGCTGGATACCTACGCCATGTCCGTGTGGACGGTTCTGGAACTGCTGGAGGCGCAGGGCCGTTTTCCCAGTTCGCTGAAACGGGCGAAGCAGCTGGTCAAGCGGCTGGAGACATGGGAGGATCCGGAGGCGGAAGACCTTCCGCATTATCTGGGACATGCGCATTTTCACTGTTATTACGGATATACCATGCTGCAGGAGCAGGAGAAAGCAACGCTGCATTACAAGGCCTATCAGCAGCTTGCCGGCGACGAAGAACAGTCGGCTCCGACGTCCGCGAGGACTGAGTGGAAGCGGCGGACCGAGGCCTTTCGGAATGCCTGTCAGGAAAAACGGTTCCTTGACGCCGTTCGCTTGGGAGAAGAGGCCCGACAGTGGGGAATAGACAACGGGTATGATACGGTGGAATTGGCGTTCATGCTCTGGTTTATTTATGACACCGTGGGAAACAGGGAAAAAGCCCGCCAACTGATGCAGGCCGTCCGGGACGAAATGGCACAGTGGAAGGAGCCGGCGATTGACCGTTTCGTCTGCCTGGTTGACCTGGCAGAACGTTTTGCCAGGCGGCGGCCGGAGGAGTCCAGAGCGCTGTGTGCAAAAGCTCTGGACCTTGCCGGGCAGATGCACCCGGAGGCCCGGCACACCGCAATCCGATATGCCGGGGCCAATGTGCGCAGACTGTTGCTGGATAATGGTTGGGAGAAAGAATACGTGACCTGGCAGAAGCTCGTGACAGAGCTGGAAAACGAAATTGGATCAGATGAACCGGATTGCTGACGGGGACTTCCCCCGTCCTCATTCCGGAGCCTGACACGCAAAGCGAAAAACACGGTGTGAACTTAAACACGGAAGGAGGCATGCGCATGGGACTTCTGTTGGCCGCCGGCATCTGCTATGGTATCGCCTGTGCCCTGGCGGGGGCCGTATTTCTGTCCGTTCTGGTCTATGTCGTGATCGTATTGGGCGTTTTTTCCCTGACTCAGTGGATCATCGGGCTGGTGATCGAAGGTGTCACCGGAAAACGGCCGGCATGGCTGTTTTCCGAAGCCGCTTTTAATGTGGAGATCCTCCTGATCATCGCGCTGGCCGCGGGCTACGCGAATTTTCCCCTTCACCCGGCCCGCATGAACGGGGAAAACATCTCCTTGGTCTATGACACAGCGGAGGCCGGTCCGGATACCGGCGTGGCCAGGATCGCCTACCGGGAGAATATCGACAGCCTGGTGGAAGAGC
The DNA here is from genome assembly GCA_964462715.1 of uncultured Oscillibacter sp. Classification (GTDB taxonomy): domain Bacteria; phylum Bacillota; class Clostridia; order Oscillospirales; family Oscillospiraceae; genus Oscillibacter. The sequence continues at coordinate 3,143 of CAYWYW010000016.1, read as the reverse complement.
TGAGCGGCATCAAGGCCTCCCATGTTTTTACCACCAGCAAGGAGACTCTGGAGAAGGCCCAGAGTAGAAAGACCGGGAAATACTATTTCTATGACAGCAACGGGAAGTTTGTCAAAAAGATTGCCCTTGCCCAGGGACTGATCGGCGTTTCCTCCCGGCCGGACGGGAAATTCACCTGGTACGACCTGGAAAAGCAGGACCGGGAGGCTCTGGAGCGGCTTGTCTGGGATCTGGACGCGGCTGAAAGCCGGTACCGCACGGAGGATGCCAACGAGGAGGCCCTGGAGGCGCTGCGCCGCAGCTTCCGGTACGCGGACGGAACCTACTGGTTTACGGTCCCGGAATTCCAGGCCAAAGAATGGAATGTTGAAATCTCCGCCTTTGAACGAAAGTTTACGCAGACGGTCATCAAAAGCAGCGGCTATGTCATGTGGACCGGGGATGAGACCGGCACCGGGTACTTCCTCACGGAGCAGACCGAGAACCGTGGGTGGCAGGCCGGCCAGACCTATTCCTTCCGGCTGGAGGACAGGACCTACGAAAGCGTCTCCTGCACCGTGACGCTGGATGGCAGCGTATTTAAGTTTGATTTTCCCACACCGGACGGCAAGTATCTGGCGGATCGGGACGCGCCGGTCACGTATTACATTATCTGAGCGGTTCCAGGCCAGAACCGGATCAAAAACACCCCTCCGGGCAGCGGAAAGCCGTCCGGAGGGGCGAGGTTTCGTTCAGCGTCATGATTGTCATTCCGAGGGAAATGGCCACCCAATGGGTGGCCATTTTGCGTGGGCACCGGCAGAAAGAAGACAAGTCTTCGCAGTTATCCATCTGTTCCTCCTGTTCATGACAGGTCCTCTGGGGCTTCCAACGTCGGGTCAAAGGGGTACCATTTCGCATCTTCTGCAAGGTCTTCTTTCCGATCAAGGTCTTTGAGCTGTTCGGTCCATTCTTTCTCCTGTTCCTCCCGGGCCAGCTGGTCTTCGATGTGTTCCAGCGCCTCCTCATACCAGGCGTCCGGCCAATCATAGACGCCGCTGCTGTTGGGACACAGCTGCTCCAGCATCTCCTCCGTTGCAGCGCCGCTGGCCAGCAGCTCCTTCAGGATGTCCCCGCAGCGGCTGTCGCCGCCCTGGGCCCCATCGTACAGCAGCCGCACCTTTTCCCAGTCCAGCAGGCCGCACAGTTGCGCATACGGGTCGTCCGTCCGGCCCGATGCCGCAAGCAAGTCCGTACCCATCAGGTCATAGAAGGCGTTTTTCCCGATCTGCAGCCTCCAGACGCTCCGAAGGGCCTCCGGCCGGAGCCGGATGCAGCCTTCCGGGGCGGACACACGCACCAGAATGTCGACCCAGAGGAGAAAGCCATGGTGAAAACACGTGTCCCGCATCCAGTACCGCACAGCCGCCCGTGGATTTCGGGGCGCATCCACGCCGTCTCTGTAGTAGTCAAACAAATAGTAATTGGAATCTTGGGCTTGCCGGTAGAGCTCCGCCGCCTTTCGGCGATCCTTCGCCACGCCCCTCCCTTCCGCATAGCACTTTGCCAGCATCCAGAAGCACGTGCACCGCTCAACAAACGCCCCATCCCCCTCGTATTGGCCTCCCACTGCGGCGGTGAGGTAGCGGACCGCCCGTGCTTCGTCAGCCGGAACCCCCTTGCCCTCCAGAAAGAGCCGGGCCAGGAGAATTGCCGCTTCAATCTTATGGGGCAGGGCCTGCTCCAACCAGCGGACGGCCTCCTCTCTGGAGATGCGGTCGCCGCAGTACCCCTCCCTGTACTCTATGGGAAGTTCCATTGCGTGGTGGAAGAACTGCCGGCCCAGCTCCCATTGGGCATCGGAGCTGCCCGCCTCGGCGGCCCCCCGCAGGAGCTCCAGGGGCTCCCAGGTATCATCTCCAAACCGTTCTTTCTCGCCGAGAAACTCATACAGGTGCCAGCCGGCCTCGCCGCAGCCACGCCGAAAAGCGTCCTCCAGCAGCTCTTCCGTCAGGTCCAGCAGCCAGTTCCTCTCCTTTTCCAATTCGTCCTCCAGCAGCTCTTCCATCAGGTCCAGCAGCCAGTCCCGCTCCTCTTCGGATTCATCCTCCAGCTGCCAGCCTTCGCAGAACTCCTTCAACCTCAGGGCCAGGGTCATCTGCTCCTCCGGCGTCCGCACACCATGCCTCACGATTCGCTCCAGGACCGTTGTGTCCGATTCCTCCTCAAACAGGATACGGCAGAATCGGCCACCGCAGTCGTCCCCCTGGGCCTCCACCAGGAAATAGTATTCCAGCAGCGATCCAACAGCCTGGGGGGACAGTCTCCGCTCTTTGTGATTCCGGGGCCCAAAATCATCCCAGCCGTACCTCCATTCCAGGTTCAGCTGCACGGAGGCGCAGTCATCGTTGGGGTGGACTTCCTCCTTGCGTTCCACCAGCCGGGGCAGCTCCGGGGCCAGATCCTGGAAGCAGGCCGGAATAGGCTGATCCCAGTTCTCCTCCGGCTCCTCCCGCCAGTACTCCAGCGGCCAGCAGTAATACTCCAGCAGGGCGATCTCCCACAGGTCCCGGTCCTCCGTCACGGCCTCCAGAAACGCGTCGTAGCACTCCCGGATGCGCTGTTCCATGTTGCTCAGCATATCTTGTTCCTCCTTTCGATCCTTTCAAAAAACGCATACATTTTCAATTGATAATCCTGGGAAATATGTTATACTGTTACCAGCCAATTGGGAACTCTCGAACCATCAGCGCACAGACCGGGCGTCTGCGTCCGGGCTTCCGCTGCGCATTTTAAACAGGAAGGGGAAACGATCATGAACACAGCAGAAATTTACGCAAAGGTAAAGGCGATCCTGGCAGAGCAGCTGAATGCGGATGAAGCCCTCATAAGCATGGACACCGCCATCAGATCCGATCTGGTAGCGGATGAAAGCGGGCTCGTCGATGTCCTGCTGGATCTGGAAGAAGCCTTCGATCTCGATATCCCGGATGCGGACTTTGAGGATATGGACACCGTGGGCGATATTGTGGAATACGTCAAGAACGAGATGGACTGAGGAAGCGCTTTGGAAGCCTGCTTTCTGAAGCGGCAGCTTCCATGCTGTTTGAATCGAGTAGGAGGGGCGGTTAGCCCCGTCCTCTCACACCACCGAGTGTGCCGTT
>CAYWYW010000015.1:0-28498 GCA_964462715.1 uncultured Oscillibacter sp. | reverse complement strand
ACATGGTTTACAGACTCCTTTCAGAATGGTGTGTCGCGACTTCATTCTACCAGAGCTCTGCAAACCATGTCTCTTTTTATCCTTTTTTCAATTTGCGCAACTTATTTTACCTTATCCCAAATGGTTTCAAAGCGTTTTCCTTTTCTATCCAACAGAGAAAATCCATCGGAAATCACAAAAGCGCACAAAAAACGCAACTTGAAAAGTGTGACTCAGAATCGTCTTGTTAACCAAAATGAAACGATAGATATATAATAGATGTTAAGAGCGACATTCCCTTCGGTCGTGCTCTGTGCCTCCAGTGCTCCGCAGCGACCCGTGTACGGCTATGCCGTGCCGGTCATCCCGCAGGACCGCCGCGTCAAAAAAAGAGCGACAGCTTACGCTGTCGCTCTTTTTTTGGTGGAGATAAGCGGGATCGAACCGCTGACCTCTTGACTGCCAGTCAAGCGCTCTCCCAGCTGAGCTATACCCCCGAACCGGAACATTCGATAGTATAGCAGTTGATCCCTGCTTTGTCAACACCTTTCTCTAAATTTTTTGAATTTTCTTGTCAGGCGTATCGGGCGATGATGGCATCCCGCTCCGCGGCATGCTCCGCGGACCAGCGGTCCCAGCCCTTCTCTGCCGCTGCTTTACCCAGCTCCACCAGCAGTGCGGGGATATCCTTTTCCAGAATAATGCCCGCAGGCTCACCGAACCGGGCGTTGCCCAAGGCGTCGCTGCCCCCCAGGAACAGCTTGAAGGCCGGCTGGGGCTTGCCGTCCACCGGCTTGACGCAGCCCTGGAAGCCCAGAGCCCCCGCCTGATGGGCAGCGCAGCTGGAGGGACAGCCGGAGATCACCACCCTGGGCAATGCGCCGTCAGGAAGGCTTGCCTCCCGTACGGCCTGGACCGCCGCCCGCAGCAGGCTCTGGCTGTCCCGCACGCCCTGCTGGCAGATAGAGGCGCCGATGCAGGCCACGCTGTGCTCAAAGACCGTTTTGGCGCTGTCCGCTGTGGCGGCCAGGACCTTTTCCGCCTCCGCCGCCGTCAGATTAATGATGTACAGCGTCTCGTTGGGGGCCACGCGGCACTCCGCGCCAGGCATGTCCCTCAAAAGCGTATACAGCTCGGCGGGCTTCTCCGCCGGCAGGATGCCGCCGATGGGATGGTATGCCACGGCGTACAGGCCCTCCTGCTTCTGGGGGATCGCCCGTGCATCCGTCAGTTCGCCATCTCCGGCCTTGTCAATCGTGGCAGACTCCACCGCCAGGTCCAGGCCGCCCTGGGTCTTCCGCTTCTCCACATTGGCCAGGAAGGCCTCTTTCAGGCCATCAGCTCCCAGGGTCTCCTGCAGATAGCGGGTGCGGGCCTTGGCCCGGTTCTCATAGTTGCCGTGGGCGCAGAAGGTGTCCACCATGGCCCGGATATAGTACAGCACATCCTGCGGAGCAATGCCCTCCGCCACGGGCACGCCCATGCGGTGGTTGTTGCCCAGACCGCCGGCGATGGACAGATCAAAGGTGCCGTTCTCCTTCGCCAGGAAGCCCATGTCCCGGAAGGCGCTGTGGACGCAGTCGTCCACGCCGTTGCAGAAGGCGATCTTCAGCTTGCGGGGCATTTTGATATCCCGGCAGATGGACAGCAGGTACTCGGTGGCCGCCTCGGCGTAAGGCTGCACGTCGAAGGCCTCCCCCTGCTGGACGCCGGAGAGGGGGCTGCTCATGACGTTGCGGGGATTGTCTCCGCCGCCGCCCCGGCAATAGATGCCCACGTCGATGGCGCCCTCCATGATGGGGGCCACCTGCTCCGCCGGCAGGTCATGGAGCTGTACGGTCTCGCAGGTAGTGAGCTTCATCCGCTTCACGCCGTACTTTGCCACGGTATCCGCCAGGAAGCCCAGCCGCACCACCGTCAGGCGGCCGCCGGGCATCCGCAGCCGCAGCATATGTCCGGAGGGGTCCCGCTGGGCATAGCTGCCCATGCCGCCGGAGATGCCCTTGTAATCCTTCTTTTCAATGTCCCCCTTCTGAAAGGCACTGATGGTCTCCTGAAAGCTCCCGATCTCAGACCGGTAGGTTTTGATCCACTGCTCGTTCATATCCGTTCCCGCTTTCTTCTGATTCTGTTTTTCATACGGCCAGGACTGCCGTCGTTTTCGTGAAAGATTATATCACGTCAAATGCTTTCAGACAATCCCCGATTCCTCTGCTTCCCCTCTAAGCCAGGTGGAAAAAACCGGGATCTCCTGATGTTCATGGCTTCTGAATGGTTACATGGCTTTGTTCACTCCACCCCGTATTCATAGCACTGTTCTTTGTCAAAGGATACGCCGAAGGCGTCCTCCATCAGGTCACTGCGGAAGATAGTCTCCTCCAGCCGGTAACTCTCCATGTAGTTCATGCAATAGGCATACACAATTTCCTCCTGCTCGGCGAAGATCACGTATTTCGTGTCGGAAAAGCGGTCGTTCTCCCGATTCCGGACCGTCAGCAGGACTTCCCGCTGACCATCGCCGTTGAAATCCAGCCACGCCTGCTCCGTCACTTCCAGGGGAAGGTCCGCGTATTCCGTTACGCCGCCGGGCTGGAGGTACGCCTCCAGGGTGGTCCAGCCGGTGTCGCCGCCGAAGCCGTCCGACGTGACGCCGTAAAACGCCCCGCCGTTTTGCAGTACATTTTCAATGGCCGACTTTGCCGCCGCGTTCCGTTCCGGATCGATCTCCGCCGCAGTGCGGTCCCGGCCGTAGTCATAGACGGGCAGGGTCAGCGCCCCCAGCTCCGGCAGCTCCGTCAGGATGCGGGTCTCCCGCAGGTAAACGCTCCCCGGCACAATGTCCGCCATGGAGGTGTAGGGTTTCTCCGGGTCGTTGAAGTTGTCCTCCTCAAAGAACTGTGTCTCCTCCAGCCCTCTGTCCACGATGCTGAGTTTGTCCACAAAATGACCGCCCATGTGGCCCCAGTTGTAAGCCACAGCGTTCTCTCCCGGCCAGGTGTACAGGCTGGTGTGGCCGGTGGGCACGTCCCCGATCTCCACCGCCGCGCCGTCCCGGTACCCGTAGACCGTGGTGTGATACCCGGCCTCGCCCAGTCCGTAGCGGATCATCAGCTCTGGTACGCTGTCCTTGTCGATGTCGTAGAGCACATAGGTGCCGCTGACCTCCCCGATCTCCAGCTCAACAGTGTTGGGGTCATAGTCCGGGCGGTCTGTGTCCCGCAGGACCTTCACCTGCTCCGTCAGTTCCTCCAAAAAGGCGGCATAGGCCACCTGCCAGTCCACATACACCGGCTCCTCCGGCGTTTCAGGCTGCTCCTGCGTCTGCGCGGGTTCTTCCGCCGGGACCGCGGGCTTCTCCTGTTCAGGCGTCTGCGCCGTCTCAGCGCCGCAAGCCGCCAGCAGCAGGCACATGGCCAGCACCATACCCATCCATTTTTTCATAGAAGCCACCTCTCTTTCCAAATTGGCCCCAGTATACAGCGGCAGCTTTCCCCAGTCATTACGATTCTGTTACAAATCGTGACACAGATGACAGCAACGCCTGCCGGTCATTGGGCAGGTCTCCATCCACCACCGCGTCCAGAAGCTTCTTCAAAACCTGTCCCACTACCGGCCCGGAGAGCCCAAGTTCTGTCAAGTCTTTTCCATTGACAGCAAGCTGTTTCAGGGAAAAGCAGGCGTCCTCCGCCAACAGCCGGTCCAGGATGGCTTCTCCCTTATCCAGTTCAAATTGGCGGTCGTGAAATTCCGGGGCCTGGGCCAGGTTGTCCGCCCGCTTCAGGTCGATGAGCCGCCGCAGGTCCCGCACCCCCAGCTTTCCCAAGGCCCGGCGGATGGCCTTGTCTGTCCGTGGGATGTCCCGGTCATGCCAGTCCACAAGCCGCACCACCGTCTCCCGGAAGTCCGTGGAACACTTCAGACGCCGCAGCATCCGGTCCGCCAGCTCCCGGCTGATGGCACTGTGGCCGTAAAAATGGCCCACGCCCTTTTCATCTACTGTAAAGCAGTTTGGCTTGCCAATATCGTGCAGCAGGGCCGCACACCGCAGCACCGGGTCTCCCGGCACCGCCGCCACCGCGTGGAGGGTATGCTCCCATACGTCATAGCAGTGGTGGTGATTTTTCTGGTCAAAGCCTACCATGGGAAGCACCTCCGGCCAGAACACCCCCACCACGTCCGGGTATTTCCGCAGCACCTCAGCCGCATTTTTGCCCACCAGCAGCTTCATCAGCTCGACCTGGATGCGCTCCGCGGCGATCTCCCCCAGCATCTCCTTATTTCTGTGGATGCTCTCCCCTGTATCCGGGTCAATGTCAAACCCCAGCACCGCCGTGAACCGCAGCCCCCGCAGGATGCGCAGGGCGTCCTCCTGGAACCGCCGGTCCGGGGCGCCCACACAGCGGAGGACCCCGTTTCTCAGGTCCTCCCGTCCCCCAAAGGGGTCCCGCAGCTCCCCTCGCAGGGCCAGGGCCATGGCGTTGACGGTGAAGTCCCGCCGCCGCAGGTCCTCCTCCAGAGAGCGGGTGAAGGTGACGGAGTCCGGCCGCCTGTGGTCGTGGTAAGCGCCGTCCACCCGGTAGGTGGTCACCTCCACGCTGTTGTGGTCTGCCCGAACGGTCACAGTGCCGTGCTTCAGCCCCGTGGGAAAGGCGTGCTGTCCAAAGGCCGCCATGGTCTCCTCCGGCATGGCGCTGGTGGTCACGTCCCAGTCCTCCGGCACCCGGCCCAGCAGGATATCCCGCACACAGCCCCCCACACACCAGGCCTCATGGCCCGCCGCCTCCAGGGTCTCCAGGACTTTTTTCACATATTCCGGTATTTCCGCCATGTTTTCGCCCTCATTTCGGTTGCATTTCCCTTATTTGTGTAATATAATAAGATGCTTTTGAACATTATGCAACGCTTTTTTCGTTTCTATGAGACCAAAGGCGTTTTTTGAAAGGAAGACCTGTTTCCATGATGAACAATCCCAATCCCATTCGTGACTATCTGGCACCCGGCAAGCGTGTCCACCTGGTGGGCATCGGCGGCGTGTCCATGTGCCCTCTGGCGGAGGTCCTGCTGGGCAAGGGCCTGCTGGTCCAGGGCTCCGACATGACCGACAGCGATACCGTGAAGCACCTGCGGTCCCTGGGCATTCCCGTGGCCATCGGCCACAACGCGGAGAATCTGGGCGACTGCGATTTTGTGGTCCGCACCGCAGCCGTTCATGACAGCAATCCCGAGATCGCCGGGGCTGTGGCCCGGGGTATTCCCGTCTACGAGCGGGCCCAGGCCTGGGGCGCCCTCATGCAGCATTACCCCAACGCCCTGTGTGTCTCCGGCACCCACGGCAAAACCACTACCACCTCCATGTGCACCCACATCTTCATGGCCGCTGAAGCGGACCCCACGGTGATGATCGGCGGCACCCTGCCCCTGATCCACTCCGGCTACCGGGTGGGCCACGGAGACACCATCATTCTGGAGTCCTGCGAATACTGCAACAGCTTTCTGAGCTTCTATCCCACCGTGGCAGTCATTCTGAATGTGGAGGAGGACCACCTGGACTTCTTCAAGGACCTGAATGACATTGAGCGGTCCTTCCACCGCTTCGCGGAGCTGGTCCCCCCTGCCGGCCATGTCATCGTCAACGCCGACAACCAGGGCGCCCTGGACTCCGTGGCGGGCCTGGCGCATCCGGTGTTCACCTTCGGTCTGGACCACCCCGCCGACTGCACCGCTGCCAACCTGTCTGATGTGGACGGCGCCCCCTCCTTTGACGTGATGGTGAAGGGCGAGAAGTACGCCCATGTGACTCTTCATGTCTATGGGCACCACAATGTGCTCAACGCCCTGGCCGCCGCCTCCGCCGCTTATGTGCTGGACATTCCCGGCAGCGCCGTGGAGGAAGGCCTGGCCACCTTTACCGGGGCGGGCCGCCGCTTTGAGCACAAGGGCACCTACCACGGCACCGAGGTCTACGATGACTACGCCCACCATCCCGACGAGCTTCACGCCCTGCTGACCACCGCCAAGGGCTTGGGCTATCAGCGGGTGATCGTGGCCTTCCAGCCCCACACCTACACCCGCACCGCCAAGCTGTTCGACCACTTTGTGGAGGAGCTGAAGCTGGCGGATGTAGCCATCCTGGCGGAGATCTACGCCGCCCGGGAGCAGAACACCCTGGGCATTTCCTCCGCCGACCTGTGCCGCAACATCCCCGGCTCCGTCTACTGCTCCACCCTGGACAAGGTGGCGGACCAGCTTCGGAAGACCGCCCAGCCCGGCGACCTGATCCTCACTGTGGGCGCCGGCGACATCTACCGGGCCGGAGAAAAACTTCTGGCAAAGGACGACTGACATGGAAATTTCCAAGCTTTATCACAACACCCGTCCCGAGGGGGAGCTCCTCCCCCAGGAGGACGCCGCCTTCCGCCTGCTGGAGTCCCTGGGCATGGACTATGACCGGGTGTCTAGCGAGCCCGCCGACACCATGGAGAAGTGCGCCGCCGTCAGTGAGGTGCTGGGGGTCCCCATCTGTAAAAACCTGTTCCTCTGCAACCGGCAGAAGACGGACTTTTATCTGCTGTGCATGGGACCGGACAAGCCCTTCCACACCAAGGACCTGAGCCACCAGATTGGCTCGGCCCGCCTGTCCTTCGCCCCGGAGGAAGCCCTGTGGGAGCTGCTTCACTGCACTCCCGGCTCCGCCACCATTCTGGGACTGATGAACGACACAGACCACAAGGTCCGGCTCCTGATGGAGCGGGAGGTCTATGAGGCGGAATACCTCAGCTGCCACCCCTGCATCTGCACCAGCAGCCTCAAGCTCAAGACCGGGGACGTGCTGCACAAGCTGCTGCCCCACACCGGCCACGAGGTCACTGTGGTAGATCTGTAATAGGAGGTCTCCATGAAAGAGCTTACCGCGGAAGCACTGGCCAACAGCTACCTGAAGGAGTGCAGGGCCATCACCCTCATGCGCTATGGGACCTTTGCGGTGTTTCTGTTCCTGCTGCTGCGCCTGTGGAGCAAGCTGAACCTGTTTCCCTGTATCGCACTGGTGGCGGTGTTCTATCTGGCGCTGCGCTTCCTGCGGACCATGAAGGCGCAGCAGTTCTCCCTGCTGCAAACGGTGCTGCGGGAGGACTGCGACGCGGTCAAATACACGAAGGTCATGGAGCTCATCCTCTCCCGGAGCAAGCAGGACACCAATTATCTGAATCTGTGCCGCATCCAGGGCCTGTGTGCCTCCGGCCGGTTTCAGGAAGCCTCCGACGCCCTGGATGAAGTATACATTCAGCGGGCCGATCTCAGCATCCGCCTGCTGTATCTGCAATCTTCTTTCGACTGCCGCCTGGCCCTGAGAGACCCGGAGGCCGCCCGCCATTCCCGGCAGGAGACCGCCCGGCTGATGGAAACATGCAAGCCCGCACAGCATCCCGCCGTTGAAAAGCTCCTGCATGTGATGGATGCCGGTCTGGCTCTGGCGGAGCGCCGCTGGGAGGACTTCTACGCCCAGGAGGAGCGGGTCCAGGCCGAAGCCGCCAATCAGCTCCAGCTGGTAGCCTCCGCCTTCCGCACGGGCAAGGCAGACCTGGCCACCGGAAACCAAGACGGCGCCCGGGAGCACCTGGAGGATGTGGCTGCCGAGGGCGGAACTCTCTGGGCTGCATCCGAAGCCCGGCGACTGCTGGAAGAACTGGCTCCCGCCACGCTCGCTGAATCCTGACACCACCGGAGGAACACATCATGTCCATGAACTGTAAGATCAGACTGGCCCGGCCCCAGGACGCCGGGGAACTGCTGGAGATTTTCCGCCCCTACGTTCTGGAGACCGCCGTGGCCTTCAACTACGAGCCCCCTACCCTGGAGGAGTTCCGGAATACCATAGAGGACCGCCTGCGACGTTATCCCTATCTGGTGGCAGAAACGCCAGAGGGGCTGATGGGATATGCCTACGCCTCCCCCTTCAAAGCCCGCGCCGCCTATGACTGGGCGGTGGAGACCTCCATCTATGTGAAGCAGGGCCACGCCGGACAGGGCTATGGACGCCTGCTCCACGACCGGCTGGAAGCGCTGCTGAAAGCCCAGAATATTCTGAGTATGTACGCCTGCATCGCCTACACGGACCGGGAGGACGCCCATCTGACCAACAACAGTATGCACTTCCATGCCCACATGGGGTACGAGCTGACCGCCAAATTTCCAAAGTGCGGCTATAAGTTCGACAAGTGGTACGACATGATCTGGATGCACAAGGAGATCGGCTCTCACGACGGCCCGCCCTCCCCGGTCATCCCCATCACGGCGCTGGATACGAAAGTTCTGTGATAGAAAATCAAAAGGACATGGCTGAACGCCATGTCCTTTTTCTGTCAAAGCACCAGAGCCTCTTTCAGCGTCCGCAGGGAGCTAAGGTGACCCTCCAGCATGGGCAGAGTCAGGTCCTCCATCTCCAGGGACACGTCTCCGTCATAGCCGCACATGCGGACCACGGAGAAAAACTCCTTCCACCACTGGGCGCCGTGGCCGGCCCCCACCGCCACATAGTTCCAGGACCGCTGGCGGAACTGGTCGATGGGCTTGGTGTCCAGCATGCCGTTGGGGCCGCACATGCGGCGCTCCGGCCGGGAATCCTTGCCATGGATGTGGTAGATGGCTCCCGCCTCCCCCAGCACCCGGGCAGCCTCCATGGGATCTCCGCCCATCCAGAAGAGATGGGAGGGGTCCAGGTTCATGCCCACCATGGGGCCCACGGCCTCCCGCAGCCGCAGCAGCGTCTCCGGATTGTACACCAGCTGCATGCCATGGTTCTCCAGAGCGATGCGGCGGATACCGCAGTTTTCCGCCATCCGCACCAGCTCACGCCACTTGGGGATTGCCACCTCGTTCCACTGATAATCCAGAATGTCCTGGGTCTCTGGGGGCCAGGAGGTGGTGACCCACACCGGGGTCCTGTCCCCGGGACACCCGGCAGGCAGCCCGCTCATCATGACGATCTTCTCCACACCCAGCTGCTCCGCCAGGCGGAAGGTCTTTGCCGTGACCTCCCACTCTTTTTCGTAGGCCAGCGGGTTCCCGGAGCAGTTCAGCGCACAAAGCGCAATATCCCGCCGGCGCAGCTGGTCCATCCACCGCTGCCGGACCGTTTCAGAGGACACCATCCCGTCCAGGTCGATGTGGGGCGCACCGGACCAGTTTCCGGTACCGATCTCCACGGCGTGAACGCCCTGTTCCACGCAGAAATCCAGCATCTCCTCAAAGGGCATGTCCAGGGTGCAGGTCTTGATGGCAAGTCTCATGGGAAGGTCCCTCCTGTTTTGTACTGATGCCATGATACCACAGAAGAAGTCCTTCGTAAAGTGTTACAGTCCCAGCAGCCAGGAGGCCAGCCTGAAATAGGTCAGCAGGGAGACAGCGTCCACCAGGGTGGTGATGAAGGGGCTGGCCATCACCGCCGGGTCGAAGCCCAGCCGCCGGGCCAGAATGGGCAGTGAGCAGCCGATCAGGTCCGCCAGGACCACGGTGACCGCCAGCGTCAGGCTGACGGTGGCCGCCACCCCCTGCCCCACACCGCTGAACACCAGCAGCCGCAGGTAGTTCACCGCCGCCAGCACCAAAGCGCACAGGGCCCCCGTCCGCAGTTCCTTCCACAGGATCCGGGGCCAGCTGGAAAAGCTGAGTTCTCCCAGAGACAGCCCCCGGATGACCGTCACCGAGGACTGACTGCCGCAGTTGCCGCCGGTGTCCATCAGCATGGGGATGAAGGCCGTCAGGGCCACCTGGGCCGCCAGGGCGTCCTCAAAATGGGCGATGATGCCGCCGGTAAAAGCGGCGGAGATCATCAACAGCAGCAGCCATGGAATACGGCTCAGGAACACCCGCACCACGGGGCTTTCCAGATAGGGTGCCTCCGATGGCGTCATGGCGGCCATCATTTCCATATCCTCGGTGGTCTCCTGCTGGAGAACCGTCATGGCGTCATCGGCGGTGACCATACCCTCCAGGCGGTTGTCACCATCCACCACCGGCAGCTCCAGCAGGTCATATTCCTCCATGAGCTGGGCCGCCAGCTCCCGGTCATCCTCCGGGCGGACGGTGGCAAAGGGATGGTCCATCACGGCCTCCAGCCGGGCATTGCCATGGGTCAGCAGCAGCGCCCGCAGGCTCACCAGCCCCAACAGGACGCCGTCGCTGTCCACTACGCAGCAATGATTTATCTCCGCCCCCGCCGGGCCCACCTGCCGCAGCCGCTCAATGGCCTCATTCACCCGGAAGGACGGCGGCAGCACCACAGGCTGCCGCATAATGACGGCCACGGTATCTTCGGTGACGGGGATGTTCTCACAGAGCTCATCAAAAGTCTTTTTCATGGTTCTTACCTCCTTGTTTTTTTGGGGTTCTCCAAATAGACAGGGAGGCCGGACAAAGCGCGCCTAACCGGGACAGACGCCGCATCGTCTGTCCTGACGGCTGTTCCGGTCAGGGTTTTTTGATCTGTCTGGCCTTCGACTGCCGGCGTCCATCTCGCTCACCTCACTTTTTCCGAAAAATCCACCGCAAAAAGCACGCGTCCCCGAATGGTGGACGCGTGCCTGACACGACTGTTGACCTGCCACCGTTCGAGCTTTAGCTCCGCCGGGCGGTGAAATCGCATTAGGTCATGCCTTGCTTTCGACAAGCCCTGTTCAAACCATCGCGTGATGTCTCCATCACTTTGCGGCAGCGATCCATATCCCTGCGGTAGCCTTACCTACCGGACGCATATGCGGTTGTGTGATTATCTTATCATTCCAGGTGGGAACTGTCAACCTTTTGTTCGCAAAACAGGCCGGATATACTTAAAATACTGCTTGGGATCGTAATAAAAGTACATAAGCCTGTCAGGGGCGGTATCCAGGCAATAGCCAGTGCCCGAATAGTCAAAGTCCGCCATGGCCTGTTCGATCTTCTCTTCTACAGTGCGGTTCTCCTGCTCATAGTCAAAGGGGCCGTGCTCAAAGACGATATACTCGCCCTCGGAAACATCCATCAGCCGCATCTGCGGCGGCACCTCCCCCTGATAATCCGCGGGAAGCCGGACACCCCAGCACTCCGTTCTGGGAATGCCCCAGTCGCAAAGCCGGCCCTTCGGGTCGTTCCTGTATGCCATGATCTGGCCGCTGCCGCAGTTGACTTCGCTGCCGCCGGTATCGTCCAGCTTGCCCTTGATGCTGTCCAGCAGGCCGCAGACCGTTTCATAGTCCTGCCCCGGAATGAGATTCTGCTTCTGCCAGAAATCCCAGTATCCGTTGCTCTCCCGGTTTTCAACATACAGGAATTTGTGCGCCGGGATGGTGATGAAGTAAATTTTGACGCCATCTGTGGATCTTACCATGCCGATCTCTCCCAATCCAAAAAAATAGCGGTCGAAAGGGTTGATTTTCGTACGAAGAACAACAGGCTTTGGGTCCTTCCTGTATGCACTGGGCGTGACGCCGTAAGCACCCCTGAAAGCTCTGGTAAAAGCCTCGTGGGAGGAAAAACCATATTCAAGCGCGATCTCCAGAAAGCTCTTTTCGCTGTCCCGCACTTCCTTCAAAGCAAATGCCAGTCTCCGGCTGCGCAGGTAATCCCGCAGCGGCATCCCAGATATCTCCCTGAATTTCCGCGTGGTGTAAAACTCGGAGTACCCCAGACTGTCAGAAAGCGCCCGCAGCGTCAGCGCGTCGTCATTCTGTGCCTTGATGCAGCGGTCGATCTCATCCACGATGCTCTGGATCTGCTGCTCCCATTCGTACATCTCATTCCCCTCCTTTCAGCGCTATTATAAAGAAACAGGAGCGTCCCTGCTTGATTTGACTTGCTGTGATACGGATCATTCCTCAAATGCGGCGATCTCTGCCAAGAACACCCTGCCGTAACGGCTGGCTTTGGCGTCGCCGATCCCGCTGACGGACTTCAGTTCCTCCATGGTACAGGGCCGAACCACCGCCAGCTCCCGCAGGGTCTTGTCGGAGAATACGGCATAGGCGGGGACCCCCTGGCGCCGGGCCAGTTGAGCCCGCAAGGCCCGCAGCCGTCCGAACAGCTCCGCCTGGGCGCCCTCCAGCTCCTCCGGCACGGACGGACGCCGCTTGGCGGCGGGCCGCTCTCCCTTCTCCACCTGCATGAAGAGGGCCGGGGCCTCCCGCAGCACCTCCCCGGCCCGCTCTCCCAGCCCCACCACCGGATACTGGCCATTGCTGAGGACCAGAATGCCCTCATCCAGCAGGAAATGGATGCAGGACCGGACCTCCGTCTGGGTGCGCTCCCGCAGGAGGCCATAGGTATCCTCCCGGTCCAAGTGAAATTTCCGGACCTTGTCCGTGTCAGCGCCGCAGAGAGTCTCGGCAATGAGTCCCACGCCGAAATGGCCGCCGGTCTCCATGACGCATCGGATAATGGCCCGGGCCTCCCGGCTGACATCCACCGATTCAAAGTTGTGAAGGCAGTTCCAGCAGGCGCCGCAGTGGTCCGGCGCCAGTTCTCCGAAGTAGCGCAGAATGTACTGCCGCAGGCACCGGCGGGTCTTGCAGTAACCCACCATTTGCCGCAGCCGCTGGAAGTCCCGCTCCCGCAGCCGCTCCGCTGTCCCGGCGTCCAGCTCCTCCCGGGGCTCACTGTGCTCAATGAGGAACTGGGCCGTCCGCACATCCTGACCGCTGTACAGCAGGATGCAGCTGGCGGGAAGGCCGTCTCTCCCGGCCCGGCCCGCCTCCTGATAATAGCTCTCCATGTCCTTTGGCATGTTGTAGTGGATGACATACCGGACGTTGGACTTGTCGATGCCCATGCCGAAGGCGTTGGTGGCCACCATCACCTGTGCCCGGTCATAGAGGAAGTCCTCCTGGTTCTCCCGCCGTTCCTCGGGCTCCAGCCCCGCGTGGTACCGGGTGGCGGAAATGCCCGCCTCCTGCAGCAGGCCGCAGGTCTCCTCCACCGTCCGCCGGGTGGCGCAGTAGACGATACCGCACTGGTCCGGGCGGCTGCGGATCAGATCCACCAGAGATTCCTGCTTGTTCTGTGGCTGCCGCACCGCGAAAAACAAATTTTCCCGGTCAAAACCCGTGGCCACCCGCAGAGGACGGTCCAGCTCCAGCAGTTTTTCAATGTCCGCTTTGACATCCTGGGTAGCGGTCGCCGTGAAAGCCCCCACCGGGGGACGCTTTTCCAGGCTCTTTACAAAGGCGGGAATCTTCAGATAGGAGGGGCGGAAATCCTGGCCCCACTGGGAGATGCAGTGGGCCTCGTCCACCGCCACCAGGGAGATATCCGCCTGTTCCGCGAAGGCACGGAATCCTTCGGTCTCCAAGCGTTCCGGGGCCACGTAGATGATCTTGTACCGTCCCGCCTTGGCCCGGTCCAGTGCCAAAAGATACTGCTTGAAGGTCAGGCTGCTGTTGAGAAACGCCGCCGGGATTCCCATCTGCACCAGAGCTGTCACCTGGTCCCGCATAAGGGACACCAGGGGCGAGATCACCAGGGTGATACCCGGCAGCAGCAACGCCGGGACCTGATAGCAGAGGGACTTGCCCGCTCCGGTGGGCATGATGGCCAGGGCGTCCCGTCCGGCCAGCAAAGCGTCGATGACCTGCTCCTGGCCGCCCCGGAACGTATCGTAGCCGAAATAGGTTTTCAGGACTTCTTCCTTCGTCATGGGTGGTTCTCCTTTTTTCTCTGCATCCATCATACCACAACCTATCCCAAATGTCGCCACCGTTTTGACGGTCACAAACATGGTCTTTCTATGCTCCTTGCCAACATTTCCCCCTGGCAGAGTCAGGACCACCCGTATAACGGGTGGCCTGCTCTCGCCCTATAAGGGCTCAATATTGGCCGCGCCTCAAGGCGCGCGAAACGGTCTGCCGACCGCATCTGGTTTACGAGCGGCCCCACGAAATGGGGCTGCTTTTACTTGCTCTTATTAACTGGCTCACCCGTAAACGGGTCGTGGTATTCCTTTATTGTCATCTGGTCGCTCATTTTATCTTCTGTGAGCTGATTTCGAATATATTCCGCAATGGCCTTTTTGTTTCTCCCTACGGTATCTACATAATATCCTTTGCACCAGAATTGCCGATTTCCATATTGTACTTTAGGTTTGCATGCCTATCGAAGATCATCAGAGAACTTTTCCCTTTTGTATGCGATAGACTTTCTGGTTCTTCGTTTTTCTTAAACACTGATATTCCTCCTTCGATTCTTTGAGATGCGGTCGGCCAACCTAATCTCATTCTATCGAAGGAGGTTTATCTTTTCTGCGCATAGGCATAGCCTTTTTGAACCACGGGCATAGCCCTAATCTCATTAAGATAACCACCCCAACGTAGCCGCCTCCGGGAGAAAATCTCGGAGGCGGTTTAGTAAACACATACATCAGGAAAGCGGGCACGACAAAAGCGCGGAGTTTCCTCCGCGAAAAACAAATATGAAACAACCTCAAATCATCCGGTACTGAAAACTGGCCGGGCGCTTCACGCGCATATTCCTCGGTTTTTGCTGGCCAGGCCGAACAGGAAGCAGGAATTTTGTAATCAAAGGCTCCACTTTGGTCGCAGGAACAAAGCCAAGCAGGAACTCCCGTGCAATGTGAGCGGCGAAAGCGGCGTTAACGCGGTAGAGATATTTGCCCTCCGGCTGCGTAAAAATGGCATGTAGACGAAGCAAGGAAGCAAAATTATAGAGCGTCATTCTGGAAAAGATCTCCTGCTTGATAAATGAGCGCTTTTTTGCATGAAAGTGTGTCAGCGCAAAGGTGTATTTCAAATCCCGGAAAGATGTCTCGATACCCCAGCGTTTGTGGTAAAGCTCACGGAGTAACGGAGGCGGGAACCGGTCTGCGGGAAGGTTGGTGATCACGGTCTCGTACAGGCCCTCTTTGACCGCAAATCTGACCACACGGAAGGAGATCGGATACAACGCATCACTTGCGTCCTTGATATAGTCGAAATGAACCTTGCTGGGGATCCAGCGGTACTTCTGAGGTTCCTGGCGGATACGGTTTGTGAGTCGTTTGGACAGGGAATAACTGAAAACCGCGTCAAATTCCAGTGCATCAGGCAGCCTAAGCCCTGAAAGTATGCCTTGCTTGTCTTTTACGCGGATCAGATATTTCCAGCCCTTCTGCTCTATGTGCGCCATGTTGTTGTACGCCTCATAGCCGCGGTCTGCTATGAGAATGACCGGTTCTGTGAGTTCCGACCGGTCCACCAATTCCACAAGAGCCCGAGATTCGTGCTCCTCCCGGCCGTCTTGTATGACGGCGTCCAGATAAAGTTGACTTTCCAAGTCGTACAGAGCATTCAAATGTAGCAGGTTATATCCGCGTCCGTCCTTAGTGCTGTTAAAGTAGGTTGCCTCATCGTGGATGTTGCTTGGAATCTGCACATGGGAACCATCCACCGCCAGCAGTGTGTACCCGTTCCACCTTCGTATGGGACGGTTTTGGTAAGTAAATCGGCGTAAGATTTCTTCAAAGGCCGCCGGAAGGAGCTTTTCCCGCTGCTGAACGAAGGCCGATGTAGTTGCCGCTGCCGGATCATAGTGAAACTGCCGCTGCAGTTCCACATTCAGGCTTTGTCCGCTCATGGAGAGTATCGTCCTGCACAGCGTTTCAAAGGGCAGCTTTCGGTTCCGTGTGAAATCCCGTTTGGGATCGGTTGTGTATTTTGACAGTTCCTCCCGCATTTGGCATATGGTATCCAGAAGTTTTCTTTTCAGGGCGTTTGGGTAGTTCCTCATCGGCGTAACCTCCTTGAAATTGCTCTCAAGGCGTAGCCGCCGATTTTTTCTGTTTTGTCAAGTGTTTTTTGTGACTTTTTTCAATTATTTGCAAACACAGACCAGACCGCCTTGCGTACAGTCTGGTCTGTTGCTTATCTTAATGAGATTAGGCATAGCCCGTGGTTTTCATTTAACAATAATTCAACGGGGAAGGGCTCCCACCCTTCCCCGTTTGGTCCGTTATCCCATCCAGCTCAAAAGCCGCCCCGCCTCCATGGCCGCCAGAGCCCGGACGCCCTCGAAGTCCACATAGGGGTTGTAGACCGCCTCCAGCTTGTCGTGGCTGGCCTTGGCGTCCTTCAGAGCCACTACCGCCTCCTGCCGCAGCAGTGCGGTCATCCGGGTCTGGAACCGCAGGCGGGCCTTACCCTCCGGGTCCGCCATGGCGTCAAGGCGGATGCGTCGGAAAGGCTTTTTCCCGTAGTCCATCCCCGGCCGGGAGGTGACAAAGGCCAGCCCCAGCCCCGGCACCAACAGGTGCTCGATACGGGTGGAGTCCTCTGGTGACATGCAGGTGATGGTGTCCCAGCCGTTGTCCACCGCCGCCCGGTGGAGCCGGGCCAGACTCTCCCCTGCCAGTTCCCAGCTGTCCGCAAACTCGTAGACCTTGGGGCAGAGGGTATCCACACTGTCGAAACGCCAGAGATACCCTTTGTGGGTGATGCTGCCCAGGAACCGCTTCGTGGTCTTCCCGCGCTCCCGACCTTTGCCCCGCAGCTCCCGCTGGAGGATGCCCTCCATCCGGCGGGCCGCCCGGTCCGCGTCAAAAGTCTTCCCCACCGCCGTGACAGCGTCCAGTTCCACCTGCCGCGCTGCTTTCAGACAGCGGTAGGCCCGCGCGTAGGCCTCCTGATAATCATGAGTGTGGGCCTTCACCTCAGCCGCGTCCCGCTTAGCCGCCATCAGGTCGTAAAACTGTCCCAGGTCCACATACCGGTCCACCGCCGCCGGATACTTGGGTTCCAAAACATGAGGACTGGTGCCGTCCGCGATGGCGCATTTCAGTTCCGGCAATACCACGCCGTCCAGGGAGTCCGGGTCGCCTGAGCACCACAAGTACTCCACCTTTGCCCCCGCCTGCTCCATGGTGCGGCCGATCTCCCGCATAAATGTGTTCTTCCCCACCCCGGGGCCGCCCTTTAGTACCATGAAATCGTATGTATCCTTCAGTTCCAGAAGTTCCCCAAAGAGATTCTGAAAGCCCTCGCCGCTGTTGGCGCCCACAAAAAAGTTTGTCACCTGTGCCATAGCCGTCTCCTCCATTGCTGATCTCAATTTCAGGCTATGCGGCCACACCTTGGCCTGACAGTCCCTTCGGCGCACTTTTTTTAATTTCCCAGATTCCTGATGCAATCCGGGCATGTCTCTGCTATAATGGATACACTATTCCAAACAAGGAGCCCTTCATGGACCATTCATATGAACCCATTCTCAGCGACGAGGAACGGGCCCGGCGGCGGGTCCAGCGGGCAGCAGCCCGAAAAAAGAAACAGCAGGCCCGCCGCCGGCGCCTGCTGCTGCAAACTGCTCCCTTCATCATTCTGGCCATCATTCTGGCGGTCTTTCTCCTGCGAAACGCCCAACGTCCCAAAGAAGAACCCCAGTCCGAGGCCCCCGCTGTGGCACCCACCGTGATGCCGGAGGTCCAGGAGGAACCGGAGGAGCCCGCCGTCTATACCATTTCCGCCACGGCGGACACCGTCCAGCTGGACAACGCCCTCCCCAGCGCCTACGCCGTGGTGGTGGACCGGGCCAGCGGCAATATTCTGGCGGAGAAAAGCTCCGAGACGGTTATCAGCCCCGCCTCCATGACAAAAATTCTGACGCTGCTGGTGGCCGCTGAAAACCTGAATAGTCTGGAGGACACCGTCACTATCACAATCGACATCACGGACTACTGCTACGTCAACGACTGCAGCGTGGTGGGCTACGAGGTGGGTGAAACGGCCACGGTGCGGGAACTGCTGTACGGCACCATCCTCTCCTCCGGAGCCGACGCGGCTCTGGGGCTCGCCACCTATGTGGCCGGGTCTCATGAGGCCTTCGTGGAGATGATGAACGAAAAACTGGAGGAGCTGGGGCTTTCCGAGACCGCCCACTTCACCAACTGCGTGGGGCTGTACGACCCGGACCACCACTGCACCGTCCGGGACATGGCGGTCATGCTGAGCGCCGCCATGGACAACGAGCTGTGCCGGGAGGTCCTTTCCGCCCACACCTACCAGACCGCTCCCACGGAGCAGCATCCGGAGGGACAGATTCTCTCCAACTGGTTCCTGCGGAAAATTGAGGACCACGACACGGAACAGGCCGTCCGGGCCGTGGGCGCCAAAACGGGCTTCGTGGTCCAGTCTGGCTCCTGCGCCGCCAGCTGGGGCGAGGACAGCGCAGGCAGGGAATTCATCTGTGTCACCGGCAACGCGTACAGCGCCTGGCGTGCCATTTACGACCATGTGGAGCTCTATAAAACCTACTGCGGCTGAAAAAACCGGCGTCCTTTGGACGCCGGTTTTTTAATAGCCGCGCTGTTTCAGGTCTTTTACCAGGTTAACGTAAAACTCCCGCACATCAAAGCCCGGGATATTCTCCCGGTTCAAGTCCACCACGTCGCCGTGGGAAATACCCCGCTTCCCTTCCGGCTCCAGAAGGGTGAACTTCGTGCCCCATCTGGCGGATTCCACGGACACCAGTCCATCGTTTTTGCCGTCGAAGTGCTTGACGATGGGATAGGTGCCATTCAATGGGAACTTGCCGTGCCGGGCGCTTTCACACCAGGACATGACGCTCTCGTACACCACACCAGGCATGTCCGGTGTGGCCTCGTTCCGGGCCAGACAGGCGCTCTCCGTCAGGTCCGTCACCGCTGCCAGGAAGTCGGGATTCTTGTCCCCCAGACGTTTCAAAGTGCCGTTATAGGCGGCAGCGATCTTCTGCCGGGTAGCCTCCGGGACCTTGTTCAGCAGATATTCAGCGAAGATGCAGCCCCGGTGGGGAGTGTTGATGGTGGTGAGCGTGGCAACATAGGGTGCCATCCCACAGTGGGAGATGGCGGCACGACTGTCCAGACCGCCTTTGGAATGGGCGATGATGTTCACCTTTTCACAGCCGGTCTCATCCAGGATCTCCCGGATGCGGGCCGCCAGCTCTTTCCCGCTGTCCTCCACGGAGGCGGCGGACTGCTGCTGGCCATAATAGACGGTGGCGCCGTTGCGCTTCAGTTCCTTGGGGATACGGCCCCAGTAGTTGAGATAACGGAAATCCCGAAAGAAGACGCCGTGGACCATGAGGATGGGGTATTTCGTCTTGCAGATCTCATTTTCTGCCCGAACCTCATCCAGCTCCCACTTCTCCGTCTCAAACTCCGCCTCGTCCGAGACGATGCGGATAATCTTCACCAGATACCAGATATTCAGAAAGGGGATCCATCCACACAGAGCGGCCAGAACGCGGTGCTTTAACCCCAACTGAACCGAGGTCAGGTAGACCCGGATCATGCCGTTCCAGAAGATGACAGCCTCCAGCAGAACAATGGCAAGGGCGTTGAATATCCATATCAGCATCCAGAGACCGGAGAAAAAGCCGGCGCTGTTCAGGTCCCGGATGGCGGAGGGCAGCAAGGCCAGCATCCAGACCGCATTCACCGTGGCGGTGATGAGAAACAGCCGCAGCAGCTCGCGGCCTGCGGACAGATGGTGGATGCGCTTGGTCGGAGCGGTCCTGGGGATGGGCCGGAGGTTGATATACACAAAGGCCGCCAGCAATACCAGGCAGACGGCCGCAGCAGGCAGCCCCCCGCCCAGCGTCAAAAACAGCAGCACCACATTGCCGCCCGCCAGCAGCACCAGACTCAGCAGGATACGCCGCGCCATATTCATACCAGCACCCCCGTTGCCCAGTCCTCCGCCTCCTCACAGGCGGTTCGGACAATCTTCTTCGTATACCAGACATTCCAGACCGGCAGCCAAGCCAGCAGAACCGGCAGCAGCCGCTGTTTCCAGTCCAACCGGGTGGAATAAAGCCACATGCGGACCATACCGCTGAGGAGCAGCAGGACTGACAAGACCGCCATCATGGAGACCATCATGCCCAACTGCCAGCCCGCATAGAACAGTTCCTCCGGTGAAAAGTCAAACCGCAGCTGGTTGTAGCTGACCACGATCACGGCGAACAGTTCCAGCGTGTTGACGGCTGCCGTGACAGAAAACAGCTCCAACAGGCGGCTGCCGCAGAGCAGCTGTCAACTCCGCTTCTGCTTCCCCTTCCGGGCCACCGGACAGATGCAGATGCCCAGCGCCGCCAGGAGAAGTACCAACTTCAAAGGCTCCAGGTCGATCCGGAACAGGGCGTACGAACCCGCAAGGTTCATCCCGAGCCACAGCAGGAGCAGTTGAACAGCCTCCGCTATCCGCTTCACAGGAACACCTCGTTCTCTTTTGGGTCCACGAAGTTCGTCTCCAGCATCTTCACGTGGGACAGGAATGCCTCGTCGTCAAAGTATTTGGCGCCCTTGGTGCACTTGCGAACGCACCGCTGGCACTTGATGCAGGTGCCGGGAACGTTGGAAATGTCCTTCGGGTCGATGGCGCCCATGGGACACAGCCGCGCGCAGGCGCCGCAGTTGGTACACTTGCGCAAATCGGTCTTGGGTTTGGCTTTCAGGAATTTGGCGGGCTGTCCGTCTGTGCCCTTAGGGATGTAATAGGGTGCCTCAGGGTCTCCAGGGACCTGGATCGACGCCGGAACCACTGTCAAGGCTTTTAGCTTGTCGGAAGTTTGTTTTACAAAGCTCTTGATCTCAAACTCATCGCTCCAGCCTGGGCGGCCATAGGCCAGCTCATCGGTGAAGGCGTGGCGGCCCACAAAGGCCCCGGCAGCCACCGTATGGAAGCCGTCTCCCTCCAGGACCGCACACAGCTCCGCCAGGGAGTTGTCGTAAGCCCGGTTGCCGAAGGTCACTGCCGCCACCGCCAGCGCACCGTTCCCCTGCAGCTTCTCCCGGAAGTCCGGCAAAATCTTGTTGGGCAGTTTCCCGGCATAGGTAGGCGAGCCTACCACTACCAAATCAGTCTCTGTAAAGGTATATACCTGTTCACGTTCCACAGGTCTGGTGAAGGCGATCTGCTCCAGCGGCACGCCCAGAGCCGCCGCCAACTCCTTTCCCAGCAGCGTCACCACCCGGTCTGTATTGCCGGTGGCACTGAAACAAAGAGTCCAGACTTTTTCGATCTTCATACGGTACTCCTTTCGTAACGCAAAGAGGCGGTCCCGGCCGCCAGGTGACGGCCAGAGACCGCCCCGCGGGGATGTCTTTGGTATATTACAGGGAAAAATCCTCGTCCTTCAGCTTGCCGGTGTCCAGCGTGGCAGGACGGGGCGGCACGCGCTTCAGCGGATCGTACTTGAAGGCCCGGCAATGGTCCTCCATGGGAACGATGCCCCGCTTTACGCAGGCCACCTCCCGCTCGTTGATCTGCTGGCCCCGCTGGCAGTAGGCGCAGCGGGGGTCTATATCCTTGCGAAACAGTTTCACGGTTCCCCCTCCGTTCCCTTACAGGGTATAGAGCTTCACAGCCTCATCCTCCACGGTGACCTTCACCTGGGTGATGGGGCTTTCGTAGCTGTCGATGATCCTGGTGGCCATGGGGTCCTCCAGCTCCTTCTGGATGGTGCGCCGCAGATTCCGGGCGCCGTAGGTCCGGGAGAAGGACTTGTGGGTCAGGAAGGCAACCAGGGCGTCATCGTAGGTGAAGGTGATGCCCTTGTCCTTCAGAGAATCCTTCAGCTCATCCAACATAATGCGGGCGATGGCCTGGAAGTGCTCCTCGGTCAGGCGGTTGAAGGTGATGACCGCGTCCACCCGGTTGATGAACTCCGGCCGCAGGAACTGCTGCAGGGCCTTCATGGCCCGGTCAGCGTCCTGCTCCTGCTGGGTACGGCCAAAGCCCACGGTACCCTCTTTGGTGGCACTACCGGCGTTGGAGGTCATGACGATGATAGTGTTCTCAAAATTGACCTTACGGCCATGGGCGTCGGTGATCTCGCCGTCGTCCAGAATCTGCAGCAGCACATTCAGCACATCGGGATGGGCCTTCTCGATCTCGTCGAAGAGAATGACGGCGTAGGGCTTGCGGCGGATTTTCTCCGTCAGCTGGCCCGCCTCGTCATAGCCCACATAGCCCGGCGGAGAGCCCACGATGCGGGAGACGGAGTGCTTCTCCATGAACTCGGACATATCCAGCCGAATGAGGGCATCCGGGGTGTTGAACAGGTCCGTTGCCAGCTGCTTCACCAGCTCCGTCTTGCCAACGCCGGTGGGACCCACGAAGATGAAGCTGACGGGCTTGTGTTTGGGGCTGATGCCCACCCGGTTGCGGCGGACGGCGGCGGACACAGCGGAAACCGCCTCATCCTGGCCGATGATGTGGCTCTTGAGGCGCTCCTCCAGCTGGCTGAGGCGCTGGAACTCCTGCTCCCTGATCTTGGCGGCGGGAATCTTGGTCCACAGCTCAATGACGTGGGCCAGGTTCTCCATGGAGAGCTGTGGGTCACCCTTGGCGATCAGGCCGTCCAGTTCCGTGTGAAGCTGCAGCTCCCGGCTTTTCAGCTCCGCCATGCGGGCATAGTCACCCTCGGCCTTCTCCTCCTTCTCCTCCAGCATGGTCCGCTCTTTCTCATAGTCGTCCAGCTCCCGCTGGATCTCCATGCGCCGGGAGATATCCGGGTCCTTCAGGTTCAGGTCAGAGCAGGCCTCGTCGATCAGGTCGATGGCCTTGTCCGGCAGGAAACGGTCGGTAATGTAGCGCTCAGAGAGCACCACTGCCTGACGGAGGATGCCATCGGACATCTTCACGCCGTGATACTTCTCGTAGTTGGGGGCCAGGCCCTTCAAAATCCGGATGGAGTCCTCAATGGAGGGTTCGTTAACGGTGACGGGCTGGAAGCGGCGCTCCAGGGCGCTGTCCTTCTCGATGGATTTCCGGTACTCGTTGAAGGTGGTGGCGCCGATCACCTGAATCTCGCCCCGGGAGAGGGCAGGCTTCAAGATGTTGGCGGCGTTCATGCTGCCCTCGGCGTCGCCGGCCCCTGCGATATTGTGTACCTCGTCGATCATCAGGATGATGTTTCCAAGCCGCTTCACCTCGTCGATCAGGCCCTTCATGCGGCTCTCAAACTGGCCCCGGAACTGGGTCCCAGCCACCAGGGCCGTCAGGTCCAGCAGATAGACCTCCTTGTCCCGCAGCTTGAAGGGCACGTCGCCGTTCACGATGCGCTGGGCCAGGCCCTCGGCGATGGCGGTCTTGCCCACGCCGGGCTCGCCGATGAGGCAGGGATTGTTCTTCTGGCGGCGGTTCAAAATCTGCACTACCCGCTCGATCTCCTGGGTGCGGCCGATGACCGGGTCCAGTTTGCCGTCCTTGGCCTTCTGGGTCAGGGAGATGCAGTAGTTCTCCAAGAACTTGCGCTTACCGTTTTTCGGCTCCTTCTTCTCCCGGCGGTCCCGCTGCTGGCCGCCCTCCTCCGGGCTTTCGCTGCGGGGCACATCGCCGCCGGAGAACAGGCGGTTCAGGAAGGGAAAGGTGGCAGTCTTGCCCTCTTCCTCGTCCCCGTCAGAATCGTCGCCGCCGGGGAGGTCCTCGATATTCTCCACGCCGGTCATGGCATTCATCATCTCCTGGCTAATCGTCTCCAGGTCCTCATCAGAGATGCCCATGCGCTTCATCATGTCGTCCACCTGGGGCAGGCCCAGGTCCTTAGCACATTTCAGGCACAGGCCCTCATTGATCGTGCGGTCGCCGTCCAGCTTGGAAATGAACACCACGGCCACATTCTTTTTACATCTTGAACAAAGTGTCGGCTGCATCATATACCTCCATCGTTAATGAAGAAACGACAACAGGCTCAAAGGCGTGTTGGTCGTGAATATCCGTAAAATATGGGCCTCCGCCAGGGCTTCTGTCTCAAAGGAGATCCCCAGCCTCCGGGCTGCCCAGATTGCTAGAAACAGCACCAGGGCGCCCTCCACCAGGCCCAGAGCGCCGCCGCCCAGACTGTTCAGGCCATGGAGCAGCGGCAGCTTCATGACCAGGTCCATGGCCCCCACCAGCACATGCAGCATCAGCAGCAACAGCAGGAAGGACAGAATGAACAGGACACCGTAGGCAATGGAGCCCACCACGCTCTCCACCACCGCAGAGACGATGGAAGCACCGGTGTCCCGGACACGCTCCTCGGCCTGTTCCGCTAGGGAGCCCCGCACATCCTCGTCCAGTCCCAGCAGGGCCAGTAAGTCCTCCACCCGGGTCTCCTCTCCGGCTTCTTCCTCCGGGGTGGTTCCGGTCTGGACCGCCATGGCCTCCTCCACCCGGCTGGTAATGTGCTTCTGGATCACGGGCGCCGCCAGCTTGGCCGCAGGACCCGAAAAGGTGGCGGCGATCATCCCGGCGCCCACCAAGGCCACGATCACCATGACCAGTCCGGCCAAAGCGCGGACCAGGCCCTGTCTGGCACCCCGGATAGCGAAAGCCAGCAGGACCACCACCACGATGGCATCTATTATAACAGCTGTTGTCACGATTGCCTACCTTTCCGCCTGTAAACGTTTTATGAATTTCCTTGTAATTCCTGCTATTGCAGACTGTTTAAGGCAAAAACAGGCCCGCGTTCTCCGAGGAGAGCAGCAGGGCGGAACCGTCCGCCCGCAGCAGTACGCCGGTGGCGAAGTCCGTGCCGTTCAGGGAGGCATAGACCTGCAGGTCCTGGTTGTAAATCACCAGGCTGTCGGTGTACAGCACCGCCAGATAGCGTCCGGCGGCGGAGATGTCCAGCACCTCCCGGTTCACATCCAGGGATGCCAGCTCCGCACCGTCCGGCCCAACCGTCACCAGGCGGCCCACGCTGCCGGATTCATAGCGGTTCAGCAGCAGCGCCGCAAAGCCGTCGCCGCCTAGGGCGTAGCCCCGGAGATACAGGCCGCTGTATGTATAGGCGGCGCTGACTTTGCCGTCCATCTCCGCATAGGTCAGGCAGGTGTCCGACACCGTCACCAGCCGCTCTCCCTGCTGGCCGATGACCGCCACCAAGCCGTCCGTCACACTGTAATCCGCCGCGACCTCGGCTTCTCCGGCCTTTGTCAGATCATACATCACCACATTGCTGACAAACACACTGTTCTCCTGGCCCATGGTCACCGCTGCCAATCGGGTATTGTCGTCCGTCACATAAGCATCCGTCACGAACCGCCGGGAAGATTTAAATTCAGCAACCTGCCCCTGTTCATCATCGTATACACGGACACATCCCTTATAGCCTTTCATTTCCGCAGTCACCGCCAGCCAGCCGCTGTCATTCAGGGTGGCCGCGATGAAGGGTGCCTCCTCCGCCGCCGTCAGATGCAGCAGCTCGCCCTCCCGGTCCAGCACATACAGCTCCGTACCGCCCACATCATAGGCCGCCACGCGGCCGCCGCCCTGGCTCAGGGCCGGAGAGGCCATGTTGACAGTGGTGGACCAGACCTCTTCCCCGCTGGGACTCAGGATGGTGAGCCGGGTGTCCGACAGCACCACCAGCCGGTCCCCCAGCTGGGCGAAGCGGTTGCGGACAGAGGCGTCGTAATGGTAGGCGGCGGTACCGCTGACCTCTTCCGCCTTGCCGTAGTTAAAGTAGCGGCGCAGGGCGTCAAAGCCGGTGCCATCCCGCCAGGCGGCTACCAACACCACCCCCAGGACCACCACCAGCGTCAGGAAAAACAGCAGGAAGCCTTTCAGAAAGCGGTGCTTTTTCCGGGGAGCCTTCTCCTCCTCGCCGTCGTCGTCATTCCAGATGTTATTCGTTCTCTCAGCCATTGAGTCGTTCATCCTCATACCAAAGTCTCGTCAGGTACAATCCTCCCGGGGGAACGGTGGGACCCGCCAGACGGCGGTCTCCGCTCTCCAGAATGGCGGGGATGTCCTCCGGGGCAAATTTCCCTTCCGCCGCGTATAGGACCGTGCCGGTGATGGCCCGTACCATGTTATACAAAAAGCCGTTGGCGCAGACCTTCAGTTCCAGCAGGTCGCCGTTCCGCGTCACATCGCACCAGTAAATGGTGCGGACGGTAGACTTGGTCTCCGTCCCCACGGAACGGACAGCCTTGAAATCGTGGGTACCCACAAACATGTGGGCCGCCCGGTTCAGAAATTCCTCGTCCAGCTTCTTGGGATAGAAATAGGCGCGATTGACATAAAACGGGTTTTTGAAGCGGGAGTTGTATATACGGTACGTATATTCCTTCTTGAGGCAGGAGCCGATGGCGTTGAAGTCCTCCGCCACCTCCAGGGCCTCCTTCACCATGATGTCCTCGGGGGTATGAGTATTGACGGCGAAGGGCAGCCGGTCCACGGGGATACGGCTCTCGGTGCGGAAGTTGGCGATGTAGTGCTCCGCGTGGACGCCGGCGTCGGTGCGGCCGCAGCCGGTGAGGTGCACCGGGGCCCCGGTGATCTTTTCCAGAGCCTTCTGCAGCGTCTCGCAGACGGTGACGGCGTTTTTCTGCACCTGCCACCCGTGGTAGGCGGTGCCATTGTACATCAGTTTTAATGCTATATTTCTCATACTCGCCTCCCACGGTTCGACCATCTTACTTCTACCTTAGTTCCCCTCCGCCAGCATAGCCGGCGGAGTCTACGCTAAAAACATGCCGCCGGCATGTTTTCTTTACGCTGCGACCTGCCACCCGTGGTAGGCGGTGCCATTGTACATCAGTTTTAAGGCAATGTTGCGCATAGTTGCTCCTTATTCCGGCCAGGTGACAGTGGGGCGGCGGGACAGCGGCACTTCCTCCATGTCATCCCACCGCATGGCAAGCTTTTCAAAAATCGGAAACTCATACCGCAGGCCAAACGCATCCGTACAGGCGTAGCACAGCCGAATACGGTCCCCGGGAGAACAGTCCAGGCCGACACCGTCCAAAATCTCCCCGTCCACTTCCACGTTGCAGTTATCGGGCATCTGCCGCCCGGTGAAAACCAGA
Source organism: uncultured Oscillibacter sp. (assembly GCA_964462715.1). Classification (GTDB taxonomy): domain Bacteria; phylum Bacillota; class Clostridia; order Oscillospirales; family Oscillospiraceae; genus Oscillibacter. The sequence continues at coordinate 1,722 of CAYWYW010000015.1, read as the reverse complement.
GTCCCATTCCGGTAAACCCGGAATTCGCCGTCCAGCGCCTGTACCTCGTTCCCCGCCGGGTCCATCAAACCAATGCCCCAGTCGCACTGGTAAAACCTCTGCCTCTGGCTGTCGAAGTGCCAGGAAGTGCCGCCATAGTTGAGCCGCACCGGCAACAGCTCCACAATGGAATCACTGCTGAACAGCACAGTGTCATCCTCCAGCCGCAGTTCCAGTCCCATCTCTAGGTCCAGAGGGAATGTCACAGTCTTCATATATGTCCCATCTTCATTCCGGTGGAGATCATCCAGTTTCCAGGCCATGCGGTATGGCTCTCCCACCTGGCAGAAGCCGATCATCGGGCTATATTCATCCGCATCCGGGAGTTCCGCAATGATATCCACGGTCAGCATCCGGTCCCTGATATTCACCGATGGCTCCGCGAAAGAGACAGAGATTAACCGCTGGTCCTGGCTGGCTTGCAGCGATTCCAAAGCGGTATCCGTTTCGTCCAGACGCTCTGCCAAATTCTCCGCCGTCTGGTATTCCTCCGCCAGCTCCACCCGCAGACTACCGACTTCCGCGCTCTGCCGGGCCAGCGCTGCGGTGAGAATGGCGCACAGGGCCAGAGACAGAATTGCCAGTCCATTCTTTTTCAGGAATTCCATAGCGCCATTCTCCTTTCAAACGCATCCCGTTACAGTCCGAAATGCCGCAGTGCCAATACCGCCACCACCACCAGCACGCCCAGAGTCAGGGCGATATAGTCCCGGCGCTCATATTTCAGTACGTGCAGCTTGGTGCGGCCCTCGCCGCCGTGGTAACAGCGGCACTCCATGGCCGTGGCCAGCTCGTCGGCCCGGCGGAAGGCGCTGATGAACAGCGGCACCAAAATGGGGATGAGGGCCTTGGCCTTCTGGATGATGTTCCCGCTCTCAAAGTCCGCGCCACGGGCCTTCTGGGCGGACATGATCTTGTCCGTCTCCTCAATGAGGGTAGGGATGAACCGCAGGGCAATGGACATCATCATGGCCAGCTCATGGACCGGCACATGGAACCGCTTCAGGCCGTTCAGCAGCCGTTCCAGACCGTCGGTCAGGCTGATGGGGCTGGTGGTGTAGGTCATCAGGAAGGTACCCATGATGAGCAGCATCACCCGCAGCACCATAAAGACGGCGTTTTTCAAGCCAGTATCAGAGATGCGAAGAAACCCGACTTCCACCAGATATCTGTCTCCGGGGGTGAAAAACAGGTTCAGGATGCCGGTGAAGATGATGATGAACAGCACCGGCTTCAAACCCCGCACCAGCTGCTTGATACCGACCTTGGAAATGCGGACGCAGGCCGCCAGGCACAAAGCCATCAGCACATAGCCCGCGACGCCCTTGGCGGTAAACAGCGCAACGATATACAGAACCACCAGCAGAATTTTGGTCCGGGGGTCCAGTTTGTGGGCCACCGTCGTTCCAGGAAAATACTGGCCCAGGGTAATATCTTTCAGCATGCGGCACCGCCTTTCCGCAGCGCCAGAAGCTGCGCTTCCAGTGCCTCCACGGTGTAGACCGCCGGGTCGATGTTCAGCCCCCGCTGCTTCAGCGCCATGGCTACCCGGGTCACCTGGGGCACATCCAGTCCCGCCGCCATCAGCTCATCTCCCCGGGCAAAGACCTCCGCCGGCGCGCCGCTCATCAAAATATGAGCGCCTTTCAGTACCAGGATGCGGTCCACGTTCCGGGCGATCTC